>JAJZLO010000005.1:19561-21404 GCA_021803405.1 Microcaldota archaeon
AGATGTATATTTGATTTCCTGAAGGTGCAGATACTGACGTTTGTGTTGAAGAGGTAAAGTAATAGTTAGGGTTAGGTGTTGAGGTTATGACGTTGTTCTCAAAGACATAAACAGCAATCGACGCCGGAGGTGAACATCCAGCGTTTAAAGATGTAACACCATAATTTCCTGGTGCTTGATTTTGATAAGTATAGTAATAAATCATATCACGTTCAGAATCTTGCATAAATAATTCTTCTGTTCCTCCGGAAGGAACTGAGGGAGTGCCCCATCCGCTGCACGAACCGCCTCCACTTATTGCAATTACAACTGTGTTTATACTGTTTGTGACTGTGTACTCCAACTGTGGATTGTTTGATGTAGATGAATATGATGCTGCATAGATTGTGTTAGAGGTTGTTGGTACATTTACTCCATATGCTCCAATAATTGATGCTTGCCCTGAAGGCACTGTCGCACTGCAAGTATTTCCAGATTGAAGTCCTGTGGAGGTATATAAGGTATTTGTTGCAATTGTCCATGACTCTGAAGATAATTGTCCTTGAGAGCCTATTTCACAGATGTATATTTGATTTCCTGAAGGTGCAGATACTGAAGTTTGTGTTGAAGAGGTAAAATAATAGTTAGGGTTAGGTGTTGAGGTTATGACGTTGTTCTCAAAGACATAAACAGCAACAGACGCCGGTGGTGAACATCCAGCGTTTAAAGAGGTAACACCATAATTTCCTGGTGCTTGATTTTGATAAGTATAGTAATAAATCATATCACGTTCAGAATCTTGCATAAATAATTCTTCTGTTCCTCCGGAAGGAACTGAGGGAGTGCTCCATCCGCTGCACGAACCGCCCCCACTTATTGCAATTACAACTGTGTTTATACTGTTTGTAACTGTGTACTCCAACTGTGGATTGTTTGAGGTGGATAAATATGATGCTGCATAGACTGTGTTCGAGGTTGTTGGTACATTTACTCCATATGCTCCAATAATTGATGCTTGCCCTGAAGATAATGTCGCACTGCAAGTATTTCCAGATTGAAGTCCTGTGGAGGTATATAATGTATTTGTCGTTGTTGACCATGACGCTGAGGATAATTGTCCTTGAGAGCCTATTTCACAGATGTATATTTGATTTCCTGAAGGTGCAGATACTGACGTTTGTGTTGAAGAGGTAAAGTAATAGTTAGGGTTAGGTGTTGGGGTTATGACGTTGTTCTCAAAGACATAAACAGCAACAGACGCCGGAGGTGCACATCCAGCGTTTAAAGAGGTAACACCATAATTCCCTGGTGCTTGATTTTGATAAATAGTATAGTAAACCATATTCTTTTGGGAATTCTGCATGAATAACTCTTCTGTTCCGCCGGAAGGAACTGAGGGAGTGCTCCATCCGCTGCACGAACCACCCCCACTTATTGCAATTACAACCGTATTTATACTGTTTGTGACTGTGTACTCCAACTGTGGATTATTTGATGTGGATGAATATGATGCTGCATAAACTGTGTTAGAGATTGTTGGTACATTTATTCCATATGCTCCAATAATTGATGATTGCCCTGAAGATAATGTTGCACTGCAAGTATTTCCAGATTGAAGTCCTATAGAGGTATATAATGTATTTGTCGTTGTTGACCATGACTCTGAGGATAATGAACTATAGCTGCTTAATTCACATATGTAAATTTGATTACCTGGATCTAACGTTACAGAAGGCGATGTGGAAGAGGTTGAAGATGTATAAAACGGATTGTTTATCACAGGATAAACAGTAACATGATCAGTTAGTGTGTTTGCTGTTTCACCATACGCATCAGAAATTGTTGCACAGTAATAAGTGTTTGA
>JAJZLO010000037.1 GCA_021803405.1 Microcaldota archaeon
ATAAACTCAATTTGTCTCAAGGATATCCGGACCAGCTTGCGGATTTGTAGCCTAAATTTCCCTCAGCTTCTTGATAAAACTTCTTTTTAAGAAGTTTTATGGACTTGGCGGGATTCGAACCCGCGACCTTCCGCTTTTTTGGTTTTGATAAAACTTTTTCTAGAAGTTTTTCTTGCAAAGCGGGCGCGCTGCCGCTGCGCCACAAGCCCGTGTAATTTATGAATAAGTATTTAGGTGGGAAGATTATTATTTTTGTTGTTTTTAAGTTTTATTGCATTGAATAGCGTATTAGAATACTGTAAACCATAAAATACCGATACATTTAAATAGTTTCTATATAATACGTATTTGAAAAATGCTTTAAAAGTGATAAATATGGTAATGAGATACCCTATAACTAGAAGACAGTTAGCTGACGACTCAGATGATGACGAAGATTGGGATGAAGACGACGACTCAGATGACGAAGATTGGGATGAAGACGCAGAGGACGATGAAAGCTAATCATTATTACTTTCATTGAACATTAAGTGTGAGTATTTACCCCTTGGTTTTTAAGGATTTTTTAGCAGTTTTGCTTTTCTGTTTCTTTTTATTTGATTTTGTATTTGAGTTTTTTGCGGTTCTTGAGCTTTTGGAGAGCTTGTATCTTATCAATAGTACAGTAGATACAACTAACAATAGTATAACAATGCCATATAACGTTATTGTGCCGTATGATAACTCGAACAAACCTATCTGTATTGCAGAGATTGTTTGATTTGGCATCCATGAGTAGTTGTACACAAAGAACTTTATTGATGGCTGATTGGTGGTCGGATCTGCAGAGTATGGTAATAATGACTGCTGCGCCTGCACCGGCTCAGGAGCTGGATAGCCATAGTACTTTGCTACTATTTGTTCTTGTCCTATTCCACAAGCAACTGTATTGAATGAAAATGCTCCTGTGCTGTTTGTTTTAGCTATGTCCATAAGCCCTAACTGGCTGGTGCAAAAGCCATCACCGTTGTTATCAATAGGATAACAGTACTCATGTTGTCCATAGTTCCCAGTAGGACAGAGCGCGTTGGTATATATATTACAATCAGGAGTTTGAACATTTACTATGCTTTGCTGAGGAGTTAAGCACTCGCCATTGCTAGAGAACTGAGGAGCGTAGGTTATTATATTGCCGGATTGAGCCTCGCTTCCATTTAGGGGATTTGCAACTACGCAGCTTGAAGGATAGCCTTTTGCAGAGCTGACACCATAAGCGCATAACTGTGCTGCAAATGCACCGTTACTTCCTTGTTGAAGAGGATTTATTCCGTTGTAATCAAGATTCTGATCATAATATAAGTATACATAACCATTTGATAATGGATAGAAGTTCTCCCCTAGCGCGTTGAAAACATAAAAACCGGCCGTTCCGTTTATCTCAAGTGTTGTCTGGTTTGCATTAGAAGGATCTATTATTGGATTTGTTGTCAGATTTATCGTGGTAAGCCTTGCTATGTCTGCATCTATGGGAGCATAAATAGTATTGTTGAACCTATCCTGCAAAACATATATCAGTCTATGATAGCCATATGGCAATGTCCCATAACTACCATTTATGTAAAACTTCAAAGGACTTTCATATACTATTTGCTGATACCAGTTAAACAAGTTTACAGCGCCTATGCCCGGAGGACCTAAAAGTTCAGGAGTATAGCTTATACCAGTAGGTATAGGTTGAGTTTGCACAGAGCTAAGACCAACTGCGGCAGACGGGCCCGTTTTATCTACAGGCGTTGATGAAATAGTTTCTATTTGCATACTTGATCCTATCTTGTTGAAGTTTATTATGTAATTAAGCTGCTCAGTGGCATTAAGAAGAAACTGCTTGTTGGTATTGATGTTTTGAGTCGTGTTTATATACGCACTTCCGAATAGACGATTGCTGCTTATATTGAAAAATATTTGAGGGCTTAGATAGACTCCGATATCAGATAGATTAGGAACATAATATCCTGAGGAGTAGGTATTTTCATAAGATAAATAACTTTTTCCTCCTTCTATAGGCGCAGATAGAGTAGGGGAGACTTCAGTAGCTGTAGAGATATAACCGTAATGTATGCTGCTATCTCCGTAATAAATTGGTGGTAACGATTCTGGACAGAAGTATAAACCTGCTCTTAATTGGAAGTTTTTCCAGCTCTCATTCATACTTACTTGATAAGCATATGGAATTATACTTAAACCGCTTATGCTGCTTTCTAGTATTGGAACCGAAGGAGCAGTTTGAAGAGAAACCCCTATTGAGCTTATTCCGCTTGCTATGTTGCTAAAAGGTATTGAGGTAGGGAAAGGACTGTTTATGCAATCTGTAGGTTCAAGACCATTAGTTACTTGATTTATGCAATTTTGATTATAGTTGCTGCTTGCTATTGTAGATGGACTACCCTTTCCGCTGCTGTAAGTGGAGTAAAGATTATTTGCATATTGGAATATTTTCTGAGCGCCTAATGATTCATAGTAATTGAAAGGATTGTTTGCAAGATATATCGGTGGACTTAGTATAGGAATATTTGGATCTCCGCTAGTTCCACTTCCAAAAAGCTGTGGTGTATACTGGCAAGGTCCATTTTTACTTACATAACTACTTGCATTATATCCAGAGTAACAGGTGTAAACAACACCTCCGCCTATTTTTGTATAATTAAAGATATTGAATCTTGAGATCAGCAGCTCGCCATAACCAAACGCAGCTATACCTGCACTGGGATTTCCCACGCCGCCATCCATCAACAATGCTATTGTATTGTTGTAATTTACAGAAAATCCAACGCCTTCAAGCTGTGGAACTGTGCAGCTATTACCCTTGAATATTGAGGTAAAGCTGTTTAAAAAGTTGCTCCATGCGCTATTTGAATGGCCTGTGCACTCAAGATCAGGCATCTGTGGGCCTACAGGATAATAGCCTTCTTCAGAGTTATAACTTCCAAGATCCCACCTTCCTGAACTTCCAGTAGGTGATTGCGGATTGTATGCACTGTTTGAGTACTTGGCATTTCCATAAAGATTCAATGATATTGAAGACTGACCATTATTAAAGCCTTCCACTCTTGCACTGAGTATCCAACCGTATGGAGGATAGGTATTTGTAGGGTATAGGTTTGCCGATGAAGTTTGATAGTAAGTAGAGGATGGAGAGTTTGTAAGAGAACCGGAAGTAGCGCAGATAAATTGATATGCATATTGATTGTTATAGACGGTACTTGGAGCACACTCTAACTGTGAAAGAGCAGAGGTTACCGGGTAAGGAATGCATGATGTACCGGTAGATGCAGAAGGCTGGACGCAGTAATTTGTAGGAGGGTTATTTGTAAAGCACTCAGATGCCTGGGAGGGATTTGCTATCTGACAGGTCTGCTGCTGGAACATATCATTGAACATTGTTGGCTGTATAGGAACATCATATCCAGTTGAGTTTATAACACGAAGCATGAGCATATTGAAGTATATACCTTGGTCTGGAGAACCAAAGATGCTAGAGGTTTCCGAACTTCCAGTTGTTTGAGCACCTATTATCCCAGCCCAGTTATCAAGAACATATAGATAGCCATTTATGTCGCGTATAGCAAGAGGCCTGTGGAATGCATCTTTATCATAATCATAGGTTGGGTTTACATTGAAGTTACTAAGACCTGATATGCTTTGGTTGTAAAGCCCATTGTTTGATAACCAATAATAGATGTTAAGAGATGCCAAAGCAGGAGTGCCAATTGGGCTCGTGGATAATTGGGAAGGAGATGAAGAAGAAACTGCACCATCATAAAAACCAAGATTTATTGAGCTTGAGTAGGTGAGGTCGTTGCCGTTGTATATATATATTTGACCTTGTGAAGGAGTAGCAACATATACCTGTCCGCCGTTTGGAGAAACGGCTATCTCGGTAAAGGAGTTTGTTGCAATATTGTTCTGATAATTAAATGAAGGTATTAAACATGAGATAGAAACGCATGTGAGAGTGTTTAAGGTATTAGCTGTAGGAGATATATCATTTTTATTTTGATACTTCATTATCAATGAGTTACTGTTTCCATTTAACGATTCTGTAGTTATCATAAATAGATCTCCCTGATAATCTAAAGAGATGTTATAAGGAGTAAATGTGCGGTAATTTACAGGAGGATTTACTACATCATAAAAGCCAAGTGGTATATTACCTACCTGCCTGATATTACCACTTCCTGAGGCTATCAAAGAGTTCCAGTAGTTCTGCCATTCACTGTTCCAGGTGCTTTGACAACTTGATTCAGAACTGCATGAAATACTAGCCGAAGGTAAGTTCTGGGTTTGATTGTAGTATGTGTTGTTGTACACCCTAAACACAGCTATGTCATAGGTACCAAGCACCTTTGTTGCTGTATTTGTAGCTATTATATTAAGATTAACTTTGTTGCTCACTGTTTTTGTATATGAATCACTTGCATATACAATGGCAACATAACTTTTTGATGAAGTATAAACTGGCAACGTAGCCGCTATATTGCCATTTGAATCGGAGGTTACTATTTGTGTACCATATACGGCAGGTGCACCTGGAAGTTGTCCACCAGCCGTTCCCGGCAATGCTATTAAGTATGCCACGGTAACGGCATTATTAGGTGTAAAGCCTGATCCTTGTACCGATATGTAGTTCTTCAATCCTGCAGTGTATGTAGCTTCTATTGCAGGCTGTTTTGAGATTACTACATAATTAGAGTTTATATCTTGAAGAGATGATGGCGTTGATATTGACTCAGTAACCTGTAAAAGATATGGGAAGTTTGTAAGAGAGCTCTGAAGATTTATATTGAGAGCAAGATTTCCGCTACTATCTATGTATGAAGTTGTAGGATAAGGATTTCCTGTCTGAACCGCAGAAACACCAGTACCGGCATGACCATTTATATCTGGATATATCTGATAAGATAATGAGTAGCTAGGTGCAAAGATCCCGTTATTTAATGGTGGGGTGAATCCGGAACCGGTAACTGCTATTACTCCGGTTGTAGGGTTGTAAATTGCTGAGATTATAGGAGTACTTGATTGCGCAAAGTTCTGAGTGCTGCTAAGTTTTATTGAGTTATAAATAGCTGCAGTTGAGGTATTGTAATTTGAATTGCCCATAACAGTTGAGTTAGGCTCAAAAAATACAGTATTGTTTGAGATGTTGTTTGAGATGTTCGTGTTGTTCTGTCCAGAGTAGTCGTTATTATAATTTCCTTGCTGTGAAACAAGGGAGATGCTGCCTGCATTGGTTTTATTCAGATAAAGCACATAGATATAATCATTTGGAAGGGACGCTATAGATATTAGCTGGTCATTTGCAGACATAAATGAAATGGCATTGTTTGTATTTGTATCTATACCTTCTCCAGATCTATTGAACTCGACACTGTTGTATGGAGAGCTTCCAACCGAGTTATAAGCAGCAAGAAATGCACTTTGCGTATCTATTGGAAAAGGCTCAAGTGTATTTTGAGGGTTGTAATAATGATATGGAGAGAAGATGTCATACTTTAGATTTGTAAGATTAGGCTCAGCATAGCCGTTTTGATTTCTAAGTGATATATTAAAAACATAATTTAGATCTGGAAGTATTGGAGTGCCTATGTTATACTTTGCTCCGTTTTGACCTAGATACTCAAATGGTATATTTATATTTTTTATCCAGTCCAGTTTTGTTGTTACAGAGTATGTGAACTGATAGTTGCATACGCCTAAAATTAGGAATTGATAAGCATTTGTATATGTAGCAGAACTTGATTTTGCATTAGCAAAGTTAGCATAAGGAGAGCTCCATGTCCATAATGCTTTTTGTTCAAATGAAGGAACACTTTGGAATATATATGACTGTGTTGAAAAGCCATTTGAAAGTTCTCCGTCAACCTCCGGTGAATAAGATAAAACTGTAGGTATTGTAAATCCAGGATTTATTATTTGAATGTTATCAACTGTTGAGAAGGGTACATAGAACCTATCATGTATGCTGGTGTTTATCACTATCTCAGTATTAAGTGAGGTTATAGGATTAAGACATTGGTTTCCGCCTACAAAAGAGCCTGAGTTTGTGAATACTTCAGAGGTTGTTACCCCATTAGAGATGCTTGTAGGACAGGTAAGGAAGGTTTTTGCATTGTTTGCATTATCAGCATTTACCTTGCTTACTGGAGATACTGCTTGGGCAGTGCTTTGTGTAGTTGAAATTTTATTGTTGTTGCCAGAATAGGTAGTAGTAAATGAATCTACAAGAGGTAATTTGCCAGTGGATAGAACGCCCCAAACAGAAAGCCAGCTCGTAGAAGCTAAAGAAGAGTACATACTGCTTGATGAACTGCTGTAACTTGATGAGTACGATTCATAAGCATCATATATGTTATAAGCAGTACTTATGGCTCGATATGCCGAGTTTCCTAAAAGTGACTTCAAGCTGCTTGAAAGAGAGCCCATAAGATAACTTGAAAGTGATTGTGTCCAATCTCCGCTAAAGGCTCCGGAGATTGATGACTGAACAGCACCTCCAAGATATGTACCTACCTCAGATTTAAGCGCGGTTCCCATGGCCGTAGTTAATGCCGCGCTTGCTCCGGTCCAGGTATTTCCGAATGTGCCGGTGACAGCCGAAGTAACAGCGTCAGGAATGATAACGGCAGCGGCGTTTCCAACGCTTGTGCTTATTGCTTGTGGAAGATAATTTGATAGTTCAGTAGAAACCGACGAAGAAATTATAGTAGGTATAGCTTGCCCTATTGAAAGAGAGATACCATTTCCTATAGAGCTAAGAGTTGCGCTTGAGAAAGAAGCAGTAGAGATACCAGTACCTACAGTATTTACAATATTATCTACATTTGAGCTTATAGTTTGTGATATTGCATATGAAATAGATGGTGGAAGAGAGCCGGCTATCGATGAACCTATTGCGGAGTTTATTGCATTCTCTAAGTTATAGGTCAATGATGAAGAAAATGAGTTTCCAAAAGTTGAGGCCATAGCATATGGCAGTGTAGATGAAAAACCATTTGAAAACCCAGAGTATATTGAGGATTGCAATGATGTTGAAAGGCTACTGTCTATTGCAGAGCCTAAAGATGGTCCAAGACTTGATGATATTGAAGGTCCTATGTATGAAGAAAGTGTAGAGCTCAAAGAAGATGAGATTACAGGTGGGAATGATGTTGAGAAGGAGTTGTAAAGACTCGAGCTTAAAGACTGACCAAGAGCCTCGCCCATTGACTGTGAAAGACCATTTGCAAGACCTTGCTGCAATGCAGATGAGACAGAGGATGCTACTGAATAAGAGATTGCCGAGGTTATAGACGAGGTAAGGGTGCTACCTATATTTCCAGAAAGCTGTTGTGATAATGCAGAGGATAAAGAGCTTTGAAGCGATTGTTGTATGTCCTGTGAAACTGTCTGTGTCAATGAACTTTGAATATTATTATTTAGGCTCTGATATAATGATGATGTTAATGTTGAAGAGATGGTCTGTGGAAGCTGCTGGCTTATGTATGAGTTCATGCTTTGATACATGTCACCTTGAAGCTGCTGTCCGACATTTGTTTGTAGATTTGTAAAGATAGCGTTTTGCATGTTTTGCTCAAACCCTTGGGAAAATCCCTGATATAACGCTGAAGAGATACTTTGTTCTATGCCACTTTGTATATCTGAACTAAATTGCTGAGCTTCTGTTGTACCTATACTTGAGGCAAGCTCCTGTGAAAGAGAAGATGAAAATGCTGAAGATAATTGCTGAGGTACGGTATTAAGAAGATTCTGGGCGAGGCTCTGTGAAATACTTTGTGACATGGCCGATGAGAAACTCTGCGCAAAGCTATTGGCAAATGCTTGCGAAAAACTTTGTGATATTGACTGGCTTAGAGATTGGGAAATAGATTGACTTAGTGATTGAGAGATATCTTGGGATAGGCTTTGTGCAAGAGACTGTGATAATGAAGAACTAAGTGAAGACGCAAGTTCCTGAGACATGCTTTGTGAAAGTGAGCTGCCTAGAGAAGAAGATAGGCTTTGTACCTCCTGGTTTGTCAGCTGCCCTGGAAGAGATGATGGTAATGAAGATAATCCACTTTGCAAGCCTGATTGTAAAGAGGATTGAAATCCATTTCCGAAAAGATTTTGGAAGGAGCCCTGAAGCGCAGAGCTTACACTTGAAGATATTGCTGAAGAAAGAGTAGAACTAAATGGCTGGCTCTGTATAGAAGTAGGAAGTTGAGAAAGTATACTCTGTTCATTTGTATTTATATAACTTCCAATATATCCTGATGTTGTAGAAAGTATCGAAGTACTTATTGAGCTTGATATTTGATTTAGTATATTTGGAGTAATCTGAGCACCAGTATTTTGATTTAAGACAGAGTAAATCACAGTATTTAAGGATGAGATCGTGCTTGTTGAAACTGAAGCAACTATCGAGCTTGTGAGAGATTGTATAGCTCCTGAACTCATTGTAGGTTCTGCAGAGTATATTGCTTGATAAATAGAGGTATCAAGTGATGATGTAAATGATGATGTTATTGATGACTCTGCGTTTGATTCCAAAGTAGGAATTGTTTGAGCAGTTATTGTACCCCCTATATTGTTAGATAATGAAGAGTAAATCTCAGTTTCTATAACCGAAGATAACGATTGTGCAATAGAGCCTGAAATCTCAGAGGCAAGACCAGAAGTTGTTTGGCCATTTCCTAGACTTGATTGAAGTGCGGTTTCTATACTTGACTGAAGCTCTGGCTCCATTGTTGACATAGATGCTTGAACAGCGGTGTCTATTGAGGACTGCATGGAACTTTGAAATGCAGACTCTAAAGCACTGCTAACATTCATCTGTTCGGTTATAGGAGGCATCGTTATTATCAACTGGACTCCATTTTTTAAAGGTATATCTAATGTTTGAGCAGGAAGAATTATTGTTACTGGCTGTATTGGTATTTGTGGGACTAAACTACTTTGAGAAGATACTGCGCCAGTATATGAGTTTGTAGCACCACTGATTACTTGATTGAATATACTTGTATATGCTTGTGAAATATACTGCGGATTCTGGGTTGCAGACGCATTGTTTACTAAACTTGAAACGTTGTAATTTGAAGCAACACCACTTCCTGCACTAGTGTAATTTGGAGGAGTACTGGTATTGTTAATCTGTACATTTAAGTTAGTGGTACTGCCATTAGTATAAAAAATTGAAAAAGAACCGGATTCGACTGTGTAGTTATTACCACAAGAAACACCGCTTTCTAGGTCATATGTTATATTCTCAATATAATGTATAGTTGAACCGGTAGTAAAGCTACATGCCGCAGTAAAATTAAGTACTGTATTATTTATAACAGGTATTAGTATAGGAAGTTGGTCTTGATAATAAGAGTTAATAGCTACAGGGGCTCCTCCTCCAAAAGGCAGGGCATATGTTTTGAATACAGGGATATTTGAGTTTATGCTGTTACTAACATTGTCATTTAGTATTATTGATGTTGATGGAGTATATGCAGAATAAGATGAGGTTATGATAAATATAGAAAGAAGAATAGAAAGAGTAAAGAGTACAGGTCCGTATTTTGACATTTCACCAACATTAAGTTATAATAATAAAGAGTAAAAGCTTAAATAAACGTACATTTATTTGATTTTAGCTTGTATTTGAACTTGTGTATGAGATCATGGAGAATTATGGGCCTTATGAAGATGACGACATAGAAGAGAGGTACTCCGAGGATGAAGATAAGGTAGATAGCAATATTCAAACAGGCTTTATGTCTAAAGAGATAGAAGAAGAAAGTAGTCCAAAACTTAATAAGGAGATTAACGAATATGATGAAGCAATAGAGAATGATTTGCACGATGATAATAGTGGGAAAGATAGGGCATTTGGCGGAAGAATAAGCGGAATATAGCTCATATTAATGTTTTTGTTGATAATCGGTAGTGTAATAATTACAAACATTTATTCTTTCTTTTCTATTTCGGTGAATGCTTTTTTACTTTCTTCTTTTGGAATTCAAGGACAGCAAAGTCCTCCAAATATTTATGCAATAAATAATAGCCAAATACCTTCAAACTCATTTTTACTTTACAGTTATAATCAAAGCGGATATCCTAAAACTGTTACTATAATCAATAATACTTGCAACAATAATTATACATCTGATTGCAAAAGTTTTAATTATAGTTATTTTGCGAGCCTGCATCCGCAAAAAAATAATTTTAATTATACTGAATATTTGGCATATGAAAATAATTATAAAAATACCCAACTTTTTATTAGCATTTTATGGATGATAATAATGGGTGTGTTTGTTGTTGAGAGTTATATAAACCTTGAAAAGCGTACCCTAGTTAATACGTATATATTCGTAATTTCTTATACAATGGTAGGATTTGGAATCTTTGGCGTTTCAGGCTTTATTTTGCTCTATAGTTTATACAATATTTTAGATGGTAAAGGACTGATAGGAAACGGCTGAGTTAAAACAAATTTATCGATATAAAACGTATTATCTTCTTTAGTGTCTTATACCAACTGCTGCTGTTTCTTTTTACGTCTTTAATCAAGGATTTGTATTTGCTTTTTTCTTCAGAGCTTAGCTTTCCCTCCTTTACAGTTGTCTGCTTTTTACCATCAACTATCTGAGTCTCTGTTTTATTTATTATTTCTTTTTTAATCATAGCATACCATTCATCAAGAGTGTTGCCATGAGTTTTGATCATTTTTATAAAATCCTTCATCTTTATTTTTCTTCTTCTACCGCTTCTGTCCTCTTCAGCTGCAGGTATTAAAGCTGCCTTGTCGCATATCTCTTCTATATCGGCTTGGGAAAAACCCATTGTTGCACGGGCAAGTCTTGAGAAGCTTATCCTTGATAATGGCATCTTTCGAGTATTATACATAAATGCTTGCTTTCTTGTTTTGTAATCAGGAGGTGGTATGTATATAGTCTCACCAAAACGCTTGCTTCTCTTTAATGCAGAGTCTATGTCCCAAGGCTGGTTTGTAGCACCTATTACAAAAATACCTTCAGGATTCTTTTCTACGCCGTCCATCTCTTGAAGGAATTGATTTACTGCCATTCTCATAAAACTCTGTTGTTCTCCTCCTCCTTCCCTTTTTCCTCCAAGAGCATCTATTTCGTCGAAGAATATAACTACAGGGGTATTTTTTCTTGCCTGTTCGAATATGGCATGCATGTTCTTTTCGGTATTACCTGCATACATATCTACTATTTCATTTATTCTGGCTATTAAAACATTTGAGTTGGTCTCTCCACCTATAGCATTTACAAAATAGGTCTTTCCACATCCTGGTGGACCATAAAAAATTACACCAAGTCCAAGTTTTTTGCCATACGCTTTCAATAGTTCTGGCTTTCTTATAGCAAGTATTATATTCTCATATATGAGCTTCTTTTCCTTCTTCATTCCGACTACGTCCTTAAAGGTAATGTTTGATTTGTGCCACTTTACTTTTTTAATTTGTCCTTCAGATACTTCGGTGTCGTTCTTTGGAACGGTTTCGCTTATGCCACCTACCGTAGATGTAGAGGGTATTTGATTGGAAGATTCTGAAGCTTTTTGAGTGAGTTTTGTCTTTAATTGGTCAAGTCTTGCTTTTGCCTGCTCATAATTAGGATTTCTTTTTAATGATAATTCATACCATTCTTTGGCTCCGGAATAATCTTGCTGATACTCAGATATTATTCCCATAACGTATGGGGCATCAAAGCTTTCAGGCTCTATAGCCATTACTTTCTCAGCATCTCTTGTAGCTTCCTTGTATTTGCTTATTATTGCATATGAAAGAGCTCTGTTGAAATAGGCACTTGCATAATTAGGATCAGCATCTATTGCCTTTGTGTATAGAACTATTGATTTTTCAAAGTCATTGCCTTCGAAGGCCTTTCCTGCATCATCATAGTACTCCTTTGCAGCCTTTATCCTAGTACCTTCTCTTTTAGGCTCTTTGGGCTCTTGTTGTGGTGGATTCGAAGCTTCAGGCATTTACACACTTAAATATTTCTTATATTCTTATATTATTAATATATTATTTATATTATTAATTAGATATAAATAAGTTATATCATAGTTATTATGTTTTAGCCTGCTTGTCCAATAACATATTAAGGGCATAATCTACTCGTCCTATATTTTTCTCTGTTCTTAAAACAGAGTTGAACTTACATGATTGAAACTTTTTAGATAATGATAATGCAGTTTCATTTAATTTAATAAGTTCTGGTTTTTTGATTTTATATCTTCCGCATAATTGATTTACCATTAATTTGCTATCCGAAAAAAATACCAGATTATTTTTTTCTTCTTTAAGGCTTATTAACTTCTTCATGGCAAGTATTACAGCGATGTACTCAGCTTCATTGTTTGTTTTTATGCCATTATAAAAACACTCGAGTATCTCTTCGTTATTATTTATTATAAGATATCCTGATGCACTCTCTCCTGGATTATTTCTAGAGGCTCCGTCGGTGTATATTTTTATATCCATGTACTCACTTTTTCATTTTTCATTTTTTCATTAGTAATTATATTTAGAAATCTTTTTTAAACTACCTACTTTGCCAAAATTTAATGTTTCCATATCTCCTATGCAGAGTGCCTGAGCATCGTTTATATCAAATATTTTTTTGAATATGGGAGCCATATCTTCAACGTTATCGATATTTACGCTAAATCCTTCTGCAAAGTAGCTTAATGCTGGCAAGACAATAATTGAAGAGTTTTTGTTTTTGCAATAAAGAAAGCATTTTAACTTTTCTTTTTTCCCATTGTCGTTAATCAACAGCAATGAAGGGTGGATATGTCCCATTATAATGAATCTTGAATTTTGTTTTTTGGGAAGCTCAGATCCATGAATAAATGTATAATCTGAAAGTGTTGCTTCTTCACCGTATATTTTTACACCGCTTTTGGTTATAGAATCTATGAAGTTATCATGGTTACCTTTTATTATCTTTATATCTGATATCGACAACTCAGATTTAATATAATTTATTAATTCTAGATATTCGTTAAGCTCTTCTGTATGAACCTTAGAAAAATCATTTTTAATATCTCCAGTAATTATTATTGAAGTTGCATTGGTTAAATCTTTTGCTTTTTTTAATATTGCTTTTATGCTTTTAAGATTTATTTTGGGAAGAAATATACCACTATCTGCCGATATGCCTTCATAGCCTAGATGAAAATCTGAACATATAATTGCAGAAAGATCTTTAATAAAAAGAATAGGAAGACCATCAAGTATCTCAAGTTTTTTTTCGATTATCATAGATACTCGCTTTTCTTTATTTTTTGTAGAACCTGTTGCCTTAATTCTCTAAGATGGCGTCGCCTATCTTTCATCAATATCACATCGGCTTCCCCCATAGTTATCATCATGTGTGAAAAAGGAGATGGAACTTCGGTCTTTATTATCTTGAAATTTATTTCTTTGTTAAGAATGCCAGAAAGTATTTTTTTGGCCCTAGGCAGATCCATTAAATCCTCAAATATCTCTCTGTAAGTTTCCTTTATAATTGGAAAATTTGGACTTATCTCCTCTGCTGCCTTTAATATAAGTTGTGAGCTTATCTGCTGTTTTCTTACGCTTATCTTCTGCCCTTTATAATTCCTTAGAATCATAAAGCTTCTTGCTGCATTGTATCTAAAACGCCTTCGCATCATCTCTGTTCTTTTTATATTGTTTTTCAATAACCTTAAGGTATCAAGCTCAGTAGCGTCTGATATGACCTCTTCTATTATTTTTTTATTTATTGATTTTGATCTGGGCAAACCTATCACAAATCCATTATCATTTATACTTATTCCTAAATCTATTCCTGCTTTTTCGCTTAGAAGCATAGCAAAAATTCTTGATAGAGCATCATTTATGCGTCTGCCGAATAGGGCATGAAATATGATAAGCTCTCTTTCTTCTTGATCATCATAGGTCATCTCTATTAGTATTAATTTATCTGTAGGGATTACGCCAGTATAGAAAAACTGCTCTGCAAAGTAGTTATATATTGAATTTTTAGCATTGCTATCTATTGGCATTGAGTCGAGGAGTTTTTTGCTTTCTGCATTTGGTTTCAGTAGATTTTTTGAAAGAAGTTCTAATATTTCCTTCTTGCTTGTTTTTTTAACCTTCTTTGCTATTTTTGAAGCTTTGTTTAATGAGATTAAGGTAGATGCCAGATCGTTCCTGAACTTCCCTATCTCTATTGCTAACTCGTATGTAAGGGGAAGCTGTTCGGAGTACCAAGGTGGTATTGTAGGCACCTCTCCAGGAGCCAATGAAACATAGCACTTCATTACCTTTGCATAATCAAATCTATAGGTTTTGCCGCCTAACGCAAAGATATCTCCAGGCTTTAATCTTGAAAGAAACTCCTCCTCTATGCTGCCTATCCATTTATTGTCTTTTGTAAGAACATCTATGGCCACTTGATCAGGTATAGTTCCAAGATTTAAAAAATATATTAGTCTTGTTAGTTTACCACGCCTGCTCATGGTTTTTTCTTTTTCATCATACCATATCTTCGCGTATACACGCCTGCTTTCAAGACCAACATACATTCCAGAAAGATACTCTAGTAATGAGATAAAGTCTCCCCTTTCTAGATTGTGGTATGCGTAGGCAGTTTTTATTACTGAATATGCTTCTTCTATATCCCACTTTTTGTTTTGTGACATACCGACTAAATGCTGTGCCAATACATCTAAGGCATTTTTAGGAACCTTGAAAGAGTCTATATGCCTTTTTTTAGCCGCATCAAGCATTACTGAGCACTCGACTAGATCATCCCTATTGGTAACTATAACCTCGCCTATCGCAATGTCATTAAAACTGTGTCCGCTTCTTCCAAATCTCTGTACCGCTCTTGCGACGCTTTTTGGGGAGCCTATCTGTATTACATTATCTATTGTCCCAATATCTATACCGAGTTCAAGACTTGTAGATGAAACGACACACCTTAACTTTCCTTTTTTAAGTAATTCTTCAACGCCTAGCCTTGTTTCTCTTGAAAGAGAACCATGATGGGCAGCTATTTTATCTTCTCCGTATTTGAATCTTTTTTCAAGATTGTAGGAGACCCTTTCTGTCCCACTGCGGGTATTTGTAAATATAAGTGTTGTTTTATTTTTCTTTATTATTGAATCAAGTATGGCATAGATGTTTTTTTCTATATTCTCATCTTTGGCAGATATTATGTCTTTGACAGGGCTCATAGCTATAAACTGCATTTTTTTATCCCATGTGGCATCGATTATATAACAATCCCTTTCGGTAACATCATTTTTATAACCTACAAGAAATCTTGCCGCTTCCTCAAGCGGTGAAAGGGTTGCACCCAGGCCTATTCTTATAAAATCATGACCGATCATATTTGAAAGGCGTTCTATAGATAATGAAAGATGAACGCCTCTTTTATTATTAGCAAGCTCATGAAGCTCATCTATTATTACATACTTGACCGTTTTCATATTTTCCATGAATTTAGGCGAGTTGAGAAGTATAGCAAGACTTTCAGGTGTTGTCACTAGTATATTTGGAGGTCGCTTTAGCATGACTTGCCTGTCTTTTTGTGGCGTATCTCCGGTCCTTATCCCAACGGTTATTTTTTTTAGCGGTAGAGCCATCTTTGAAAAGATCTCTTCAAGAGGCTCACTTAGATTTTTATATATGTCGTTATTAAGAGCACGCAGAGGAGAGACATATATACAGTATATCTTATCTTCAAGCGTATTATTTACAGATAAATCCATTAGATCACTTAATATTCCGGTAAATGCAGAAAAGGTTTTACCGCTTCCAGTAGGAGCGGTTATAAGCATATTTTTCCCCTCCTTTAAAAGTTTGAACGAATATCTTTGAGGAGGTGTCAAGGTCTTATATTTAGACTCGAACCATTTTCTTATGAATATATTTAAGCTTGAGAGACTTTCTTCAATGGTAAATGGCTCTTTTTTGAACTCTATCATAAAATCAGTTTAGCTATGATATTATACCGCGGCAAAATTAATATACATTCTTTGTTTGGTTTATATCAGAAAAGTATTCTGTAAAACATTTAAAACGTTTATATCAATACAAGAAAGGATATTGTTAAACATATATAGTTATTTATTTTATTATGAGCAAAGGTGTGGTATTGTCAAAAAATAATTCAAAAAAGATACAGGCATTAAAAAGATCGCAGGAGATAGAGAATATTTTAAAAAAGGGGATAATGGAAAGCGAGGCTTTGCAGAACAGCGGGGATGACAGGCCTGAAGACGAGGCACATATAAATGAGCTTCTAGAGAATAATAAAAAGTATAAAGAAGGCAACGTCAAAAATAAAAAAACATCTGGAAAAAGAGCTAAAAAGAAATAAAGAAAACTACCGCTATATATTCTTTGGAAGATACTCAAAGCCTGTGGAGTTTATGAAGATAGTATAATCAGAGGCTGTAAAGGCATTTCCGGTACTGTCGTTTTTTATTAATACGAGTATCGTATACTCACCTGGACCATATGTTTTTATTATTTTTTTAATGTTGAAAGAAACCTTGAAGATGTTCTTATTTATGTAATAATTATCTGCAACTATTGTAGATATATTTTGATAATATTCATTGCTGTTGTTTACAACGCCTGCAATCTCATTTCCAAAACTGTAAGGAGTTTTAGGAACATTGGATCTTGTTAAATTAACAAGTAAAGGATCATACGAAACATAAGCACCATAAAAAGAAAGATTATTTGAGGTATTTCCAAGTAAGTACACCTCTCCATTATTTGAGTAACTTGGAGAATTTGGGCTCCATGAGATATAGTCATTTATAAAATCCTCGACAAAATATACAGTGCTTGCATTATACGCCACTCCTATACTTACTTGATTATGATAAGGGTTTAGTATATTGTCCCTATGCCCATTATTGCAGCATATTGAGTCGTTATACATCATGCTGTACTCCATATTATATAACGCATTTGTTACGTTAATATTTCCGAAGCAGCCCAAAGCGCCGCATGAGGTGCTTTCCTCGTATGCTATATTTTCTTGCACCGATTGATTGCCTCCTAACAAAGTATATCTCATATATGGCTTCATATCAAATAAATCCCAATGGCTAAAGTAGTTATATTCCAACATACTTTCTGCGTGCTGCTGCGCTGATGAAATGTTAGAGAGTGAAACAGGTGGCAAACCAAATTTACTCCGGTCGTTATTTATAAGACCTAATGCATAAAAATCAAGAGCAGTTTGATTTATTTTTTGTATTGGTATTGTAGTGAGATTAGAGGCATTCACGCTCTCATTTATTGATGATGTTCCAATGATATTAGGTATTGAGGAACCTGTTTTATTTATTATTAATCCAAGAGTGCCAATCTTTGTTATGAAAACAAAAAGCAAGAATATTATTGTAATAAAAAATAAAATATCGACAATTTTACGCATAATATTCACTGCCAATTATTAAATTATTCATCGGCTTTCTTGCTTCCTTTACCTACCGAGAGCCTGACACCGTTTGGATCCCTAGTTATTGTTATATCTAGCTCATCACTTCCAAGCATATGCCTTAACTCCTCATAGGTATACGAACCTATATCCTTGCTATCTGTCTTTACATCCTTATTTTTAAGAACCTCTGCCCTTCTTTGTATTAGCGCCCCTTTTTCTATTGAGTTATATATTAACTCTAACTTTGGTTTTTCTGCACCGTAGATATCCTCTATACCTCGTTCAATTGGCTTGTAGCCTTCTCCTTGGTATATGAACTTTTCTACAGCTTTGAACTCTCCTTTTAGATTAGAAACGACATTTGATACATTAGACTTATTTCCTGCTATTACAAAGTCATCGCCATTTAAGAACCCTACAAAGGTATTGCCTCCCTTTTCTTTTACATTGTCCTGAATCAACTGCGACACAAGCCTTAGAATTGTTATTCCAGATTCATTTCCGAACCTTTGAGCAAAGTTTGCAAGACCATCCACCATAAGTCGTCCTATTTCATAATTGTCATTTTTTTCTGCCAGAGCTTTCTCTACAGCATCTGAAATCTTCTCTTCGTTAGGAAGATCTATCAAAGGATCAAACTTTTTACCTTTCTTTTTTAGGAATATAGTAACTAAGCTTCTAAGTTCTGAAGGATCAAAAGGCTTTTGTATATAATAATCTGCGCCGTATTTTATTCCTTTGAACCTATTTGAGGTAGCATCCATCGCACTTACAATTATAACTATTGTATCTTTTATTTGAGTATCGCTTTTGATTTTTTGGCATATCTCTAATCCGTCCATACCAGGCAACATAAGATCTAAGACTACAAGATCAGGTTTCTCAAATCTTATCCTGCGTATAGCTTCCATACCGTCGTTTATCTGCGTTATGTCAAAGCCCCTGCCTATAGAAAGAGCCATTAATTGATTGATGTTTTTATCGTCCTCTACAATCATTATTCGCCTTAAAAGTTGCTTGTCTTGAAGAACATAATAAGTAGGTATGCCGCCGCTACTTCTTGATGCTATGGCATTTGCCTTTTCAAGCTCAAGAAGGCTTTTTTTAAGTATTTCATCAGATATTCCAGTGTCTAATGCAAAACCTTTAAGCTCATTATAGGTTATTTCTTGTTTGTCATTCAATAATGATATTATGTCTGCTTCTGAATCTTCCAAACTTTTCATACTAATCGCCAGTATTAAATGAATAGTAAATATATTATGCTTTTTTTGAAAAAATGAATAACAGTATAAATTGTATGCTCAATTTATAAATTTTTGTTGAGATACTACCTTGATCTAAATGAAACTTGAAAATAATACAATACTTATAACTGGAGGCTCTACTGGGATAGGCTTTGCTTTGGCAGAGTACTTTGCAACTAAAAATAAGGTAATAGTATGCAGTAAAAATAAGATAAATATAGAGAACGCAAAAAAGAGAATACCCACTCTATATAGTTATGTCTGTGATCTTTCAAAGAAAGAAGAACGTGAAAAGTTTGTAGAATGGATTGTTAAAAATCATAGTGATTTAAATATTTTAATAAACAACGCCGGTATACAAAAGAAAATTAATATAAAAGAATGGCAAAACTCATCGGATATTGAAGATGAGATAGATATTAACCTTAAAGCTCCAATTTATCTGTCTTTAAGTTTACTCCATATACTAATTACAAAAGAAAACCCAGCCATAATAAATGTTTCGTCAGGATTGGCTTTGTTTAATAAGTTAAAAATTGTTTAATAAGTAAGGTTTTTGTTTAAAAAGTCATTTTGTATATATAATGAGACTGGAAGTGAAGTGATTTAGTTTTTCCTACCACTATAATAAGCTGGTTTTATGGCGATAGGGGAAGAAACTTATGGGGGCTATATTTGTGTAGCTGTTTCTCTGAATGCTTTAGATGACAAACAGCTAATAGAGGCTATTGAAAGCAAAGCAAGAGAGATGCGGGACAAAGTAAATAAAAAAGCACCTGATGGAAAGATTAGATCAAAAGAACTGATATATTGGAATAATCTGGGTGGAGAATTAGCTCAGAGAGCAGTAGAATCTTACCTTTACTCTTTAATAAAGGAACATAATGTCAAGGCAAGAATAATTAGTCAAGTGCCACAGATTTATGACTATCAAACACATAGAGATATCATAATAGAAGTAAATGGAATAATGAAAACGCTCGAAGTTCGATCATCCTTCAATTATAAGACGTCTTTTGAAAGAGTATTATCTGGTGCATTCTCTTTAATTGGCCCTTATAGAACTTCTTATAAGGGTAAGGAACCAGACAAAGATTTTTACATAACCGTTGTTCATAGATGTGAAAATTGGGAAATAGAAAACAAATTAAAAAACAACGTTAAAGCATATATTGCTGGAGGAGCTTCAAAAGAGATATTTGAAGAATATGGGACTAAGGAAATGCTAAAACAAGAAGGTGCAGAGTATCTAATAATTCGCCCTATAAACTCGGTAGTAGGTGTCCCAACGCTCTTTAAAGAAATCCTTGAAATAAAATAATAATCTTATTCTGCTATTTCTCCATCTAAAAGTTCCTGAACCGTTCTTAGTATTATCTCTATCTCCCCTTTTCCTTTGATTCTTGCTACTTCTTCTATAGCTTGCTTGGAAAAGGAATACGCAATTATGTATCCTCTTTTCTTTTTAGCATAACGTATAGAGCTTTCAAACTGTTGGACTACTGGCCTTCCTACTCCATCGCTCTGTTTAACCTGAATAGGATAACCGCCTTTTATCTGTGGAGTATATCCGTCTATTCCCATATCTCCAGATAGGGTTTTACTTACCGTGCCTCTGAATTTGTCAATTACCCAGTTCTGGAATTCAAA
>JAJZLO010000033.1 GCA_021803405.1 Microcaldota archaeon
AAACATAACTCTTCTGTTTTATATCTTGGAGCGTCTACCGGTACTACTCCTAGTCACGTTAGCGATATAGTAGAAAAAAATGGCAGCGTTTATTGCGTAGAGATCTCAAAACGAAGCATGAGGGATCTCTTAAATGTATGCGAGAGGAGGGAAAACATGTTTCCCATATTTGAAGATGCAAGAAAATATGAAAATTACTTCTCTGATATTGGCGTTGTGGACGTGATATACGAGGATGTTGCAGCCCCAGATCAAGCAAAAATACTACTTGCCAATTCTTCAATGCTTAAGAAAAACGGTTCGGCATATGTGGCTATAAAATCACAAAGCATAGATGTATCAAAAGATCCAAAAGTAGTGTTTGAACAGTTCATAGAAGAGATCTCAGAAAAGTTTAAGGTTGCACAAAGAGTTAAGATAGAGCCATTTGACAAAATGCACCTATTTCTACATCTAAAGAAGCTATAATGTGGCTGAAAAATGCTACTAAAAAAATAAACAAACGAGAAAGTAATATAAGCATATTCGCTGAAAATAACTTTATGTGCCTTTTATGGAAAAGATAAGCAAATATGTAGCATCTCTTGAGAGTTTAAGCAAAACCGCATCTATTGTAGAGTGCAACAACTGTGGCTCTAAAACACTTGCCAATGGGGCTGTCAGCATCTGCAACTTTTGTGAGTTGGCCGTGATGTCAAATATGGAGCATACTTCAAATGCGGAGCTTTTCAAAGGCATTTCAATACTTATAGATAAAGGAATGATTGCTGAAGCATTGTCTTCATTAAACGACCTTTCAAAATCAATATCGGATCCTATCTCTGTTTATATAATTGGGGTATTCTATGAGTTTATTTCAAATTATAAGTATAATGATATAAATTATTCACGAGCAGGCTTTATGGAAGAGAACTCATCAAACATATACTTTTCATTAGATATGATTTCAAAGGCCAAGGAACAGTACTTCAAAACCTTAAGTTTAATATCAAAAGCTACCTCAAAAGGAAGCGATACTCTTTATTTGGAGTTTATAACCAATATAAAGTTGAAAAGATCCTTCAATGCTAAATTGTGCTTGAAAGAACTTAATTCGCATAAAACTGGCGAAAGTTATAATGCATATTCAAATATGATATATGCGATTATATCAAAAAATAAAAATATCGAGTTATTTATAAATCCCGTAATTAAAAGAGGCGAAGTAAATGTATTTTATTATATTGCTAAATACTTTGCAGAAAATAAAAAGATAGAGGATGCAGTTTTATTGCTATCAGAGCTCATAACCGTTGCAAGAATGCCAATGGCATTCTATCTCTTAAAGAAAGTAAAGAATGTACATGCCGCAATGGAAATATGATTAAACACGCCATTCTAGACTGTTTTTATTTTTATCCCTTCACTACAATTAATGGCTTATTTTTTGATACTATCTTTGCAAGACCTGCCCTTTCAACAACACTTACTACATCATCAGGGTTTTTATAAGCCCACTCTGCTTCCTCGCTTATCAACTTCTTTGTTCTTACACGTATCTCTATGTTTTTCTCTTTTAGTTCATTGAATGTTTTAGAGGCAGGTATCTCTCTTAATGCCTGATGCCTTGACATTACTCTTCCAGAGCCATGACAAGCGCTTCCAAATGACTCTTTCATAGAACCTTCCATGCCACATAATACATAACTTCCAGTACTCATACTTCCCGGTATTATGACTGGCTGTCCTACAGCTTTATATTTTGAAGGAAGCTCTGCGGTGCCTTTAGGGAAGGCTCTTGTAGCGCCCTTTCTATGTATGTATAGCTTTCGTCTTTTTCCATCCACCACATGCTCTTCATGCTTTGCTATGTTATGCGCAACATCATACAATAGGCTCATTCCAAGCTCCTCATAGCTCTTTTTAAAGACATCAGAGAAGCTTTTTCTTATTAAATGCGTTATTATCTGCCTATTGCTGAAAGCAAAGTTAACTGCGCAGTTCATGGCCATTATATAATCATCTGCTTCTTTGCTCCCCACCTTTGCGTAGCTTAGCTCCTTATCTACTAGCCTTATGTTATGCCTTTCTTGATACTCTACTAAGATTCTTAGGAAATCGCTGCATATCTGATGGCCGAAGCCTCTTGAGCCTGTGTGCACCATTATGACTATCTGATTTTCATTCAAACCGTAAGCCTTAGCTATCTTTTCATCAAAAAGCTTCTCAACCTTCTGAACTTCGAGGAAGTGGTTTCCGGCCCCTAGGGTTCCTAATTGGTTAAGCCCTCTTTTCTTGGCGTCCAAGCTTACTGCTGAAAAATCGGCCCCCTTAAGCCTTCCATGCTCCTCTATACTTCCTATGTCTTCTTCATTCCCATAGCCCTTTTCAACGGCGTATTTAACTCCTTCTGTAGCTATCATCTCTAGATCCTTTTGTGTTAAGCCTATGTTTAGCTTGCTTCCAACTCCCGTAGGCACGTTTTTAAACAACGCATCTGAAAGTTCCTTTACTTTTGGTTTAAGTTCCTTTTCTGTTAAATCTGTTTTTATCAATCTTACTCCGCAGTTAATGTCAAAACCAACTGCGCCAGGAGAGATTATTCCATCATCCGCATCAAATGCAGCCACTCCTCCTACTGGAAATCCATATCCTTGGTGGCCATCTGGCATAACCAGAACGTCCCCTACAAGTCCTGGAAGGGTGGTTGCATTCATTGCCTGCTGCACTGTACTATCTTTCTTCATCTTTTCTAGCATATCCTGCGTACTGTAAAACACTACGCCTCCATTCATACCCTCTTCTTTGTCTATTCTGAACTTCACATCCGAACATTTTTTAATCTCCATGCCTAAACACTTATTTGCATACCTTATTTTCTATTTCTATATCCTTTCTATATCCTTTTTCTATATCCTTATATTATAATTCACATACGTCTCTTTACATATTTTTACATATATTCATTGCACATATTTTCTTTGCACATATTCCTTATACTGTCTTTTTAAATATTTATCTTTTTTTCTTTTTTAAATATTGTTCTTAAATATTTCTCAATGCTCTTTTCTCCTCATATTCTTCTTCTTCTTCTTCTGGCTAAAACATTT
>JAJZLO010000014.1 GCA_021803405.1 Microcaldota archaeon
ACACAATAAATAATAGCAAGTATTTTATAGGTAGTGGTAGCTTAATAGTATAGACCTGTTTATTTTATATTTTTTATTTTAATAGTTAGAATATGTTGATAATTTTATATTTTTAAGTGGATATTATGATGGATTATGAAAAGTTTGCGGATAAGGTAAGACACGGAACTACAACACTAGCGCTCATATGCAGTGATGGTGTTGCTATGGGTGCTGATGTAAGAGCTACATACTCAACATACATCTCAAGCTCAGAGGCCATAAAGATACACAAGATAGACAATAATCTTGGAATGACAATAGCAGGTGGAGTTGGGGATGCAGAGTATCTTGTAAAGTTGCTTAAGATGCAGAATGAACTTTATAAGATGGATGAGGGCAAACCTATGTCTCCTAAAAACGCAACTTCAATAATGTCACTAGTAATGCAGGAAAATAAGATGTACCCATATTATGTAGAGTTGATAATAGGAGGGTTGAATAATGGTGTCCCTGAAATCTACAATATTGATCCAGTAGGAGGGCACATAAAAGAATCTAAATTCACCTCTACAGGAAGCGGTTCTATAGCAGCTACAGGATATATGGAAAGCGTTTATTCAGAGGATATGCAAACGCAAGATGCAGCAAAACACATAGCAAAGGCATTGAAGATAGCGATGAAAAGAGATAGCGCAACTGGGGATGGGATTAGGATAGTTTCTATTACTAAAAAGGGTTATAAAGAGTACTCAAAAGAAGAAATAGATAAGATGATAAAGTAAAAACCAGTTTAGGGGAATAGCATAAAAAACATATTTTTAGATAGAGTGATTAGTTGAACAGTGTTAACCAGGATAATAAAGACATTAAGGAAAAAATCAAAGAACTAATGCCTGAAGAAGCAGAGCTTTCTGAGATAGAATTCGAAGGGCCAGATGTTGCAGTATATGTTAAAAACATACCTTTTGTATATAATGACGAGAATATAATAAAAAATATTTCAGCGGTAATAAAGAAAAGGCTTATAGTTAGAAGCGACTCAAAGGAGCTTTTAGATGAAGATACCTCGCTTAAAAAAATACTTGAAATAATACCTAAAGATGCCGGAGTAAAAGAGGATGGGATAAAATTTGACAAGGAATTTTCCCAAGTTTATATAGAAGCTATGAAGCCCGGCCTAGTTATAGGAAAGGGAGGCTCTACCTTAATAAAAATAATATCTGATACCAGATGGGTTCCAAAGGTGCTTAGAACACCTACAATGAATAGCGATGTAATAAACGGAATAAGACAGCTAATGCTTAGAGAAAATGAGTTCAGAAAGAAGTTCCTTACTACAGTAGGCAAGAAAATAAACCAACCTATGAGTAAAAGCGAGTGGCTAAAGGCAACTGCATTAGGAGGCTTCAAAGAGGTAGGAAGAAGTTGTTTATTGCTTGAAACAAATCACTCTAAGATTTTGATAGACTGCGGCATAAGCCCAGACCCTGGAATAAAGGGCTTTGACACTACAAGCACCGAGAATAAGGCCTTCCCTTATCTTGACAACGCAAACCTAACCATCAACGATATAGATGCAGTAATAATGACACATGCACACATGGATCATATGGGCTTTATTCCATATTTATATAAATTTGGATATACAGGTCCTGTTTATTGTACACCTCCTTCCAGAGATCTTGCCGCACTGCTTCTTTACGATTACAATAAATTAGTAATGAGAACTGGTGGAACACCCCTTTATGGAGAGAAGGATATCAAGACCATGCTTTCACATATGATAACTAGAGATTATGGTGAGGTAACCAACATAACAGAGGAGATTAAACTTACATACCACAACGCAGGGCACATACTCGGAAGCGGAATAGTGCATTTGCACATAGGAGAAGGACTTTATAACATAGTACATACTGGAGATATTAAGTATGGTTTTACAAGGCTATACGATCAAGCAGACACAAAATATCCTAGGATAGATGCATTGTTTATAGAGAGCACATATGGTGGATCTAAAAACATAGGACACGACAGACAAAGCTCAGAAGTAGAGCTTATGCAGAATATAAAAAGAACAATAGACAACGGAGGAAAGGTATTAATACCGCTCTTTGCAGTTGGAAGAGCGCAGGAACTACAGTTGGTTTTAGAGAATTATATAATGAACAACAAGGAGTTTAAAATAGACGCTCCGGTTTATCTTGACGGAATGCTTTTAGAAGCAAGCGCTATACATACCGCTTATCCAGAGTATCTTAAAGTAGGTTTAAGACATAGAATACTTAACAACAACTCGCCTTTTGAAAGTGAGATCTTCGAGGTTGCAAAAGGAGAGCGTGGAGATGTATTAGATAAAGGTCCTGGAGTTATACTTGCAAGCGGCGGTATGCTTAATGGAGGTACAGCATTAGAGTACTTTAAAGCTTTAGCCGAAGACCCTAAGAATCTGCTTGTCTTTGTAGGATTCAATAGCGCCGGATCCTTTGGAAGAAGGGTGCAGAATGGATTAAATGATACTGCTTTGCCAGGTGCAGATGGTAAAATGGAGCAGATAAAGGTAAACATGCAGGTAAAAACCATAGATGCGTTTTCAGGACACAGTGATAGAGTGCAGCTTACAAGTTTTGTTGAACACCTAAGACCAGCAGCGAGAAAGATATATACAATGCATGGAGAAGAAAGTAGGTGTGAAGATTTAGCTAGATTCCTTGGAAATAGATTTAAGGTTGAATCACGCTCACCTATGGATTTGGATACTATAAGATTTAAATAAAAGAAAGAAAAAGTAAAAAGCTAGTTATTTTTCTCCCAAAAACAAAGTATAGTGTCCGATGTCCCTGATTTTTCTGTGTGGCCAAAAACTATAATGTAAGAGAGTATCGATAATTTTTTGGCGTACTCCTTTATTTTTTTAATTACTTCTTCATTAGTTGAAATAGTAATATCAACGCCTCTTAATCCATAGAAAATACCAAATGAGCGGAATAGCTCTTCAGAATCTGAAACAGCAATTATACTTGATTCTGGCCTAAGTGAAGAAAGAAGTTTTGCGGTGCTGCCGGTTTTTGTAATTATAAATATAGCATCGGTCTTGCATGTGCGGCTAATACCTGCTGCGGCGGCAGCTATGCCTTCATGAGTATTTTTTATTGATACATTGGTATTTGAGTCATTACTCATCATAGTTTCGGTATATGATGCAATGCTGCTCATAGCCTTCAATGCATCTATAGGAAACTTTCCTACCGCAGTCTCATCACTTAGCATTATGCAGTCCGTACCAGATTTAACTGCATTGGCTATATCTGTCATCTCTGCTCTTGTAGGGCTTTGGTTTCTAGTCATGCTCTCAAGCATCTGAGTAGCAACTATAACTGGCTTTCCATTCTTTCTGCATGCGTTTATTATCTTATCTTGGACTAATGGAACCTCATTGAACTCTATATTCAAGGCCATATCACCCCTAGCTATCATCACACCATCTGAAACTGCAACTATATTTTCTATATCATTAATTGCTTCTTGCCTTTCTATTTTTGATATTACAAGCATGTTGCCGGATATTTTTCTTGCTTTTTTGACATCTTCTGCCGACTTAACAAAAGAAAGTGCTATATAATCAAAACCGTGTTTTTTTACAAACTCTATAAGTTTAAGATCATCAGATGTTGGAGGCGATGCGCTCATATTTATCCCTTTTACGTTTATGCCTTTTCTGCTGCCTATTTTACCATCTTGTAAGGATTTACAAAATATGCGCCTATCTTTAAGTTTTGTTATGATTAGTTTGGGATTACCATCGCCTATTGAGATCTCACAGCCAACCTTCATGTCATCATAAATATCCAATTCTATAGGTATCTCATCTCCTTTAGCGTTTGGATGATGTACAAAAACAATCTCCTGGCCTGTTTTAATATATATGTCATTCTCAAGTTTAGAGACTCTTATTTTAGGACCTGGAAGATCAGCAAGCAAAGAAATATTCCTGTTTAATTTTTTAGCTGTTTTTTCTACCAGCTCTTTCGCCTGAAGTTTCTCTTCTGGAGTTCCATGTGAAAAATTAAATCTTATTATATCTGCTATTTTCAAGGCTTCGGTCAGTACAGATGGTTCGGATATTGCAGGACCAAATGTAGCTATTATTTTTGTTCTTAACATAAAATCAATAATGAATAATGTAGGACAAAGTATTAAAGACTTACTTAGGGAGTGTGTATTAAAAATTATTCTTCTTAGAACTTGAAGCATTTAATGAAGAGTTAGATATCGATTCTGAATTACGTATAACTCTCTTATTTTGATTCTTGAGATTTAAGAGAATCTGCACAGTTTTTTATAGCTTCGGCTTTTTTTCTGCTTATTCTATCGAATATTTTTTTAACATCTTCATTTATAGATAAAAAGAGCTCAGGATTTGATACTCGCAACATATATGTGAATATCACAGGGGAGTCTGTTTTTGAAAGATAATCATGAATCTCTTTTTTTATATTAGTAGCATTAGCCCGGTTTGTCCTAAATGTTTTTTTAAGTGCTACAGCGGCTATTTGTCTTGCTGTATTTTCCATCCCTGCGCTTTCTGCTGTTTTTTTCAGCTCCTCTGTTGCAAGCGAGATAGCCAATGGATTTCCTATGTGTGAGTATATACAATCACTTGCCGCAGAAACTGCGTCCCTATCGCCCCTAGTTAGAAGTCGCACCGTTTCGAGTGTATTGTTAACCTTGCCCCATAACTCACGGCTTTGCTTAAGCAAAATCATGCACTTATCGGTATTCACCAATGTATTTTCGATTGTCTTTATTCCCATAAAACAACATAAATACATTAATTTTTTTGATATTTAAACTTGCGTTTTTTTTTAGAATTTTGAATATTTAAACTTAAAAATAATATATAATTAAACGTAAATATTTAGACGAAAGGTTTATATAATAAAATAGTTTAAATTTAAACTATAGTGATTATTTGGTTGATTCAGGCAAGAAAAATAATGTCGACATTAAAGTTTTTGATATAGAGGTATCATCTTTAATTAAAAATTTTGGCAAGTTTACTGCAGTAGATAATATATCGTTTAGAGTAGCTTCAGGTGAGATATTTGGGTTGTTAGGCCCTAACGGAGCCGGAAAGACAACTACCATTAAAATGCTAACGACTCTTTTAGAACCTACAAAAGGCAATGCTAAAATAGCTGGTCATGACATAATTAAAGAAAAAAATAGTGTAAGGCAAAGTATAGGCATTGTTTTCCAAGACCCGTCATTAGATGATAAACTTACTGGAAAAGAAAATCTTATTTTCCACGGCATGTTATATAACCTTAAAAAGGAATTGATGGAAGAAAGGATAAAAAATGTTTTGAAACTAGTTGAACTTGAAGAAAAGGCAGATGTTCTTGTAGAAAATTATTCGGGAGGAATGAAAAGAAGGCTTGAGATAGCAAGAGGATTGATGCATATGCCAAAGGTTCTTTTTCTTGATGAGCCTACCGTTGGCTTAGACCCTCAAACTAGAAGGAAGATATGGGATTACATAATAGAGTTAAATAAAAAACATAACACGACAATAGTTCTAACTACTCATTATATAGAAGAAGCAGATTTTCTGTGTAGTAGGGTTGCCTTTGTAGATCATGGAAAGATAATAGCGTTAGACACTCCTGAAAAGCTCAAGAATGCCATGGGAGGAGATATGATCTCTTTAAAAATTGAAGGTGTGGTAGAAAAAAGTATATTTAATAGTATAAAATGGATAAAACATACCTCATTCGTTAATGATGTTTTTGAGCTCACAGTTGAAAATGGTGAAAAGAGAATCCCAGAACTTTTGAAGATTCTTGAAAATAAAGGTATTAGTGTAATGTCTGTAAATCTAAGAAAGCCAAGTCTTGAAGATGTATTCATTAAGGCAACAGGAAGAGGAATAAGAGAAGAGGCAGGAAACTCAAAAGATAAAATGCGAATGTTCAGAGGCAGGTAATTATTATGATAGAATCAAAAGCAATTTATGTAATATGGCTAAGAGAGCTAAAGAGATTTATAAGAGCGAAATCAAGAGTCGTAGGCATGATAATAATGCCATTGCTGTTTTTAGTAGGATTAGGGTACGGCTTAAATAATTTAGTAAAGCTTGGCGGTTCTGTAACATACTTTGAGTTCCTTGTTCCAGGAATAGTTGGTATGGCTCTGCTATTCACAAGCATAAATAATGGAGCATCAATAATTTGGGATAAGGAATTTGGATTTCTCAAAGAGATAATGGTTACGCCAAATTCAAGGATATCTATAGCGCTTGGAAAGATAGCAGGAGGTGCAACAACAGCAGTTTTACAAGGCATACTTGTCGTAATAGTGGCTATGGTAATTGGTTTTAGTCTGAGCCTTGCCCCAATTTCACTTTTAGCCGTAGTATTCATGCTCCTAATAGCCGTAACCTTCATAAGTTTAGGTCTTGCAATAGGAGCGTTTATGAGCGATTTCCAAGGTTTTGGAATAGTTATGCAGTTCGTGGCTTTTCCTCTTTTCTTTCTTTCTGGAACTCTAGTGCCTGTAAGCAGCCTTCCTTCAGTTTTAAAGTATGTAGCATATGCAAATCCCTTAACATATGGAGTTGATGGACTTAGATATGTTTTGTTAGGCACCTCTACATTTCCATTATTAACTGACTTTGCAGCTATATTGTTTTCATCAGTAGCTATGATAATAGTATGCGCTTGGGCATTTAGCAAAGGAAACTCTGGATAGAATAACTTAGATGTACCATATTAAGTTGCTTATAGAGTAGTATAGAGCAACAGATAAATTTATTATAGTTTTATAGCATATAATTAGTGATTTTATGTACGCATCATGGAGTATTGGAGAAAATGCACCTGAAATAAAGGCGAAGGCATGGTTTCCTGAAGCTGAAAAAATAAAGGAATTTAAGCTTTCTGAACAGAAAGGGAAATGGGTAATAATTGCATTTTATCCTGGTGATTTTACATTTGTATGTGCTACGGATATAGAAGCGTTTATGCAAAGCTATGATGAATTCAAAAAAAACGGTGCAGAGATAGTAGCTATAAGCACAGATAGCGTTTATTCCCACAAGGCTTGGAGCGAAAGTTCACCAAGAGTTAAAACAAGCAAAATACCACTTATTGAGGATTTCAATAAAAAAATATCTACAGATTACGGATTTATAAATAATGAAACCGGAGCTGCAAGAAGAGGCAGCGTCATAATAGACCCTGATGGAAGAGTACAGTATGTTTCGATACATAATGATGCATTAGGAAAGGATGTTGATCATATATTTACGTCATTTATGGCCTTGAAGTATGTCAGAGATACTCCTTCAGAAGAAGGGCATATCTGTGCAATACCTGCGAATTGGAAGTTAGGGAAAAGAGCTCTAGACATAGATATTGTAAAAGATATTGGAAAGCTTTAGAGAGATATTTTTAAGAAGCTTTTTATATCCCTAATTAATTAAGTATAATATGGAAAGCGAAAGCATCTACGAAAACAAAACATTAAGCATATTGTTAATAACTGCTTCGATGGTGCTACTTGGCAGTGGGATATACAGCATACAGTTCTTTTCAACACAGTATGGAATAGGCGCAGGAGCTTTGATAACAAGCAATGCAGCAAATACAGCAATACCTACAATATTACAGTACAGCTCTTCACAGACAAATTTCTTCTATCAGGCAATACTTGAATCATATTTAATAACTGTGCTTGGATTCATTCTTTTTATCATGGCATTCGTACTTTGGCTACATAGACAAAACGGCTATAAAAGATACATGAGAGTATATGTACCAATCCATCTGATACTTACCATGATATACACTCTCCTGCTATTTGTTATTTATTCATCTTTTGATTTTAGCTCATATAGTGGCATACTGAATATAACTTATATAGCAATTATTCTATCCTTTCTTTTTGACATATATTTAGGTTACAAAATTTACGAGATAGGAATAAAGAAAAAAATTACCAGCATCAATATAGTACCATCAAAACCTTACTCGAACATGATAAAATTAAGGGATGAACTTTTTTCGACATTTTCTGGAGACATAGGAATTGTAGATAAACATTTCAATTCTCAAGCATTGGAAAATTTACATAGACTACTTGGTGAAAACAATAAAATTAAAAAAATAACAATAATGACCTATAATGAGATGCTTGATTCATCATTCAGCAAGGAGTATAGAGATTTGAAGAATGAATTAAAAAATATAGGAATAGAGTTGGAAGTGAGGCTAATGAAGCCCGAAGAAGCTGCAGAACAACATGAACGATTTATTTTTGATTCAGAATCAGCATATAAGATACCGCCATTAAATATAATAAACAAAAAAAGCGAGCATATAGTAAAGATGAGTAGAAGAGACGCAGTAAAGAGATTTGAAGAGCTCGTTTTTAACTCCACTAAGATATAGGGAATTTAAGTTATAACTTAAAAATGTATTAAATATAATATAAAATATAAAAATACTTAATGTGATTTTATGCAAAAAATGCTATCAACAATTTTAGAAAATAAAATGCCCGTTAATATTTATTCCTTTCCAGAACTTGAAACTGTTGGTATTTCAGTAGGGATAAAATACGGTTCTGTAGATGAAAACCCAGAGATAAATGGTTCTGCACATTTCCTTGAACATATGATGTTCAAAGGAACAAGTAAACTGACATGGAAAGAAATAAATGACCAAACAAAAGCAATTGGAGCTTATGCGAACGCAACAACCGATAGAGAGGCTACAAATTATATGTTTCAGGTACATAAATTATACATAGAAAAAACTATGGATATACTTTCTAGCATGATATCAAACTCAATATTGCCTCAAAAGGAGTTTGAACTTGAACGCGGACCCATAATAAATGAAAATCTTATAAGAGAGGATAACCCCGAATATCTTTTTTATGATTATATGCCTAAGCTGCTTTTCAAAGGACATCCTGCCCAGATGCCCGTTGGAGGGAATAACAACGTAACTATTAAAAAAATAACAAGAGAGCATCTCTTCAATATATACAAAAAATATTATACCCCACAAAATATGGTTCTAACTATTTCAGGAGGCATAAGCATAGATAAGGCAAAAAAGTTAGCTGAGAAGTACTTTGGCAGCTATAATATGAAATTCAATTCGCCTAAAAGGAATAAATTTAATGGAAATAACAAATATAGGGCTATGACAGTTGAAAAAAGGGGCATAAAACAAGCCAAGCTTGCAATAGGATTCTCATGCCCTAGTTTTGATAGAAAAAAACTTGATGATTATGTAGCCATGATTCTTTCTAATGAGCTTTTGCAATATAGAATATATGAGGAGGTTAGGGAAAAACGTGGACTTTCATATGATCCACAATCAGTATACACAGCAGGAGAAACCATAGGTATGATTTCAGCTGAAGCTGGTACCGAACCAAAAAACATCGATTTAGTTAAAAAGATTATTTTAGATGAGTTTAAAAAGATGAGCGACGGAGAATTCACAGCAATAGAATTGGATAGAATGAGAACAGCAATAAAGATAAGGTACGAAACATTAAGGGAGCGTACTTTAGAGAGCGCAGTTGCGATATCTACTTCTGCTGTTATAAAAGGCATCCCTAACCTTTTCAATATAATTCCTAAACTAATAGGAAAAATAACTATCGATGATGTTAGAAGAGTTTCAAATAAAAATATAGATTGTGATAAATACAGTATGGTGCTTTTGAAACCAAAAGCATAAATGGTACGTTACAATAAATCCTTCTTTGTAAATTAGAGATTACGCATAGTGGTCTTTATGCATTATAAACAAAAGGGATTTATTAAAAATTGAAATTAAATTAACATATAGTTATTTTGATTTTTGAAATAGGGCTTCAAGCTCTGTTGCTATCTTAAATATTCGTTTGCCTTTTTCGGTTGTCTTGTATCCTATTGTTCTCCTGCCGGCTTTTGATCTTATTATAACCTCTTCTATAGCATTTATCTTTGAAAGTTCATCAAGCCTCTTCGATACCGTAGCTGAGCTGAGCCGTTTATTCTTAACACTAATCTTAGTAAAATCATTAAACGTTTTTGGACCGTCCTCGTTTGCTGCTTTCAATATCTCGAGAATTCCTCTTATCATTACCATGTTAAAGTATAGTAAAATATAAGTATATAGAGCTTTTGCATAGAATAATATACTATAATAATAAATAATAGTTTAGTTTCTAAAGTTTTATATCAAATTATATTATTTTATATTTAACTAAAGTATAATTTAAAATAGCAAAGTATTATATATAAGAATAGGTAAGCTTATATCACATAAGATGATAAACATGAAAAATGAAGTAAATGAATTAATACATTTTGAAATACCTGCAAAGGATCCAGAAAAATTAAGAAAGTTTTATACTGATGTTTTCGGATGGAAGTTTAAAAACTCCGCAGAACTGAACATGCAGTACTGGAGTATAGATACAGGAACTAAACATATCCCTGGAGTAAGCGGAGGCATGTATAAAAAAGGAAGCGAGAATCAGACTCCTGTAAATTATATAAGTACTCCTGACCTTGATGAGTCTATGGCTGAAGTAGAAAGGGTAGGAGGTCATATAACAGTCGGTAAAAAGGAAACTCCAGACCATGGTTCCACAGCCATAGGAACAGATCCAGAAGGCAATGCAATAGGATTGTTTGAGTCTAAAGATAGAGGTATGTTTAGGGCAAAAGGCAAGCAAAGCCAAAGCGGAGCGAATAGGATAAAATCAGATCAAAGAAACGACATGACAAAGGACAGTAAATAACTGCAAATAATAAAGTATTTGAGAATAAAAATTTGGGTTCTGAGAATAGTGTATAAACACAATTCTAGAACTTGAAAATAATTTGATTTAAGAATTTATAATAAAAATTAATGATTAAAAAATAATAAAATAAAAAAATGTGAAAACTATGGTAGTAAAAACTGGACACGGAATAGGATTATTCTTGACTGTTATTTTAATAGCGATTATATTTCTCTTTATCCTTCCACTTTCTGGAGGATTGTTATATTCGCTGTTGATTAATACAGTTGTCGGATTTATTGTAATATTTTTAGTAAATGCTATTTTTGGATTAGGGATAAAATACGATTTGCTTGTTTTGATCTTTGTAGCAATATTTGGGCTTCTTGCAGTTGCAGTTTTGATAATACTTAATTTGCTCGGAGTAGGAAAGAATAATAAAATGAGATAGTTGTAGTATGTTGAATACGTTATTTAGTATTGTTTTAGGACCATTGATATCAGAGATAGTTATAATTGCTGCAATTCTGCTAGTACTATTCGTTATCTTTAAATTTGGAAATATAATTCTTGGGCTGATATTAAATAGCGTACTTGGTATTATTGCAATTTATTTGGTTAATATTTTTTTTAATTTAGGAATAGCTTATAATCTAATTACTTTAATTGTCGTTGCAATATTTGGGCTTCCGGTAGTTGCGATAATAATAATTCTTAAATTAATAGGGATATCAATTTGATTTTAATGAATTTAATAGATGAAAATAATGGAACAAACAAAACATCCTGGACAATCAAGAGAAAAATCAATTAATAAATAAAAATAAGTCATGGATAAAGATGCAGGTTGAGAAATTACCTCAGGTATCTCGATGAAAAACCTGCCACCCAAACAACTACACCAACGAGGATAAGGTCCCAACCTGAGCTTACTTCTGCCTGATTTGGTGTTGACAGATTATATCCTGCTAAGAGCAATATGACACCTAGTACAACAAGAAGAGCAGCAAAACCAAAAGCTACAACTTTAACATTTATACTCATTTAACAACCTCATTATAACTGATTCAGAAGATCAGGAAACCATCTATCTACATCTCCGATATCATCTTCTATCAATGCTGTGCCAACACCAAGACCCATAACTGACAAAGCATTTATTGAGTCGTCATCAGAGCACATGCCAATCAAGCATATGCCACTTAGAAACAATCCTGCAAGTCCGTGATGTACCCCGTACTTATTGTTTGTAGTGTCAAGGTAGAAAGGTTGTTGATTTTCAGGTGATAGATTTCTATAATAGTCAGTTGTAGCGGTTCCGATAAGATGTCCAAACTTAAACAGATTTGCTGCTGTATTTTGCTTAGCTTCTATCTCATTGACCATTAAACCATCTCAATATTATGTCCTTACTCTCTTCCTGTTCCAGTTCCCAAGAGAAACTACTCTGTCTACTCTTCCGTTTTCATAATGTACGTACTGAGCAAAGTCTTTCCTTTCTTTAGCGAGATGCCTAAGGTCTCTGCGGCCACTAGAATCAAGAGATGCGCTACTAGACTTAACCTGCGTATATGTCTTTGTGCCACTTGGCGAAATAGAATATATGTCTGCTGGTCCTCTGCTTCCTGCACTCCTTCTAATGTTTGTATGGCCATGACCTTGTAGCCATCCCATTACCTTCCTTTCTGCAATTCTTCCTTTTCTATAAAGGTTCATTATAACACCGAGATAATATTAGACCTACTAATATAAAAGCCCTTTTCTATAATTTCTATAATGATATTTTAGAAACTCTAAAGTTAATTGTTTATAATATTAAGTAAAGGTATATATATCTTCCTCTTCATAGATACTTATGATGACTATCGTAATTGAAAACAACAACGGCCTTCCATCTTCTTTGGACAAGAATTACAGACGTTTATTGCTTTATGCAAGGATAAGCACATTAGCAATGCTAGACTATTACGGCAAAGATGGCTTGTCTTATCAGGATATAAAAGACACGCTCAAGCTTGAGGACGGTTCACTTGCACCAAACCTGCTGTGGCTTAGAAACCACAAATATATTCGCTCTGAAGATACCAAGGTTGATGAGAAAACGATTGTTGTATACTATATAGAAGATAATGGCAGGAAAGCCTACAATGAAATCAAATCATGGCTAGTTCGTATATTACATCCAAATGATCAAAAGGAATAAACATGAAAACCCAAACCAAAAAATTTATAGCATATCTGAATTTGCTAGACGTGAAGATAGATAGCGATAAATTCGAATATAGAATTAAAGCGCAGAAGCTAGCGTATATAATCCAAAAACTTGTCGGAAAGACTCTGTATGGAGATTTTAACTTTTATATAAGAGGTCCATATTCTCGCGAGTTGGCAAAAGAATATTTTAACTATAAAGACGACTTTGTAAAAGGCAGAAGTGATTCAGAATTAACTAATGAAGAAAAGGAGGAGATAAAGCAGGCATTGCCACTGCTAAAAGAGTTAAGCCAAAAAGAATTAGAAATAATTGCGAGTCTGCTCTATTTGAAGGAGAAAGGATTCGATGAAAACCAAGCAGAGATCAAGCTTAAAGAACTTAAATCACATCTGAAATCAGAGGAGATTTGGAGAGGTTCAAACACGATTAAGAAGCTCTTCCTGACTGAGAAGCTTAGGGCAACAATAATGAGCTCTCTTGAAAATGAAACAGAGGAGTGGGATAGCATAAGCAACGAGAGCTTGCGAAAGTTCGAGTAGTGGGATAGTGAAAGAATATAGCATTTACAATGTAGATTTTGGCACGGGTAAGGGACATGAACAGAGTTATGCCAGGCCGGCTATCATATTCAAAGCTATACATGAATTGAACATGTGCTTAGTAATACCACTAACAAGCAACCTAGAACGCTTGAAGCTTCCTTATACTGCACAGATAAACAGAACAAGCACAACAAACCTAAAAGAAGATAGTGTGGCTCTAGTATTTCAGTTAAGAGCCATATCTAATGATAGGATAATGGGAAATGAAATAGGTAATCTAGATGACTTACAAGTAGGCAAGATTAAAACTATAATTAAAGATATGCTTGCAATTTAATATTGTGGCAAGGCTAAGTTGGTACTTATGTATGGTATAAACGAAAATGAAATTCAGAACCTCATGGATAAGTATAACAACGTTAGATGAGAGTTTAACAAGGTAGATATTATAACTAAATTACAACCCAAACTTGAAAATATAAAGAAACTAGAATTATTGTTAGAATTTTTGAATGAAAAATCTGAGTATGTAACACAAAAAGAAATGGAAAAAAATTAAAAGATATGTTTGACTATAAGGTATTAAATTATGCAGTCGGTTTCCCTAATGAACTAGGATGGAGCTCATATAATGTTAGAAAACGGACTTCTTATCTTGCAGATATGTCAATAATTACAGGATATAAACTTGTACAGGAATGGAGCCATCCTAAAGAAACAAAATATATTATCACAATACATGGTATCGAAGTACTGAACCAACTAAGAAATTCTAGATATTCAAAAGATTTATTGATATCATCAAAAAGACTAGAAATATTGACAATTATTTTGATTATATTTACAGCGATACTTATTGCTACAAAACCGCTTTATGTTTCTTTAGACGTCTTAGTAATAGTAATATTCATATTTATATTATACTTCATTTTTATGAAAGTGTATAGAATGAAAAAATAATAAAATTAGAAATAGGTATAAAATTTAGCACACTCTTTCTCAGCCCTTCTCCTTGCTAAAACTACATTAAAAAAAGGTAACATTTGGGGCTTCTTATATATAACCCCAAACTAAGCATGGGCCCGGTGAGATTTGAACTCACGACATCTGGCTATCTTACTTTTGATCAAACTTTATTTAAAAGTTTGGCTATAAGACCAGCGCTCTAACCATGCTGAGCTACGAGCCCGAAACAAGTATATTTTAATATGAGTTATTATATATAAAACTTACATATAACTTTGAGTATCGTGAAAATATGGATTTAGGAGAAGGATTAAGAAAGGCAATAGCTAAGTTGCAAGGTTCTACGATAATAGACTTAAAAACTATAAGGGAATTTAACAAGGAACTGCAACGAGTGCTCATTACTTCTGACGTTGAGCTTAGCCTTGTTTCTGCATTCACAAAGAAAATAGAGGATGCAGCAATAAAGGAAAAGATACCAGAAGGGGTTAGTCCTAAAGATTATATAACAAATATGGTTTATGAAGAGCTAGTAAAGCTTATGGGAAAAAGCTATGAGCCACAGATAAAGCCAAAGCGCATACTTATGCTCGGAATGTATGGTTCGGGAAAAACAACCAGCTCGGCAAAGCTTGCCAAATATTATCAAGATCGTGGCTTGAGTGTAGGACTAATATGCTGCGACGTAGCTAGACCTGCTGCTTATGAACAGCTTGAGACCTTGGCAAAACAGGTAAATGCGGCATTTTTTGGGATTAAAGCAGAGATGGATGCAAGGAAAATATTAAAGGAAGGGCTTAAAGCGCTAAAAGACAGAAAGGTAATAATATGCGATTCCAGCGGCAGGAGCGCCTTTGATGAGTTATTGGTAAAGGAAATAAAATCTATTTCTGAAGAGCTAAAACCTGATGAGAAGTTCCTTGTTATAAATGCCGATACAGGACAGGTAGCTGGAAAACAAGCTCTTGAGTTTAATGAGGCAGTAGGAATAACAGGAGTAATAGTAACTAAAATGGACGGCTCTGGAAGAGGTGGAGGAGCTCTGAGCGCGGTAAGCGCAGCTAAGGTAAATATAACCTTTATAGGTACAGGAGAGAAGATGAACTCGCTTGAACTTTATAACTCCGAGAAGTTTGTTGGAAGACTGCTCGGAATACCAGATATAGAGTCGCTTATAAAAAACGTAAATGAAGCTATAAAAGAAGCTAACTTAAAACCCGAGGAGATTAACGCAGAGGAGCTTAATTTTGACACATTTTATTCTCAATTAAAAACAATGTCAAAGATGGGTCCGGTTAAAAATATGTTAGGTATGATGGGCATGGCAGATGTACCTAAAAACCTAGTCGAACAAGGAGAAGAGAAGATGGCCAAGTATAAAGTCATAATAGGCTCTATGACGAAAGAGGAGCGTAAGAATGACAAGCTTTTAAGAGATCATAGCAGAATAACCAGAATAGCTAAAGGAAGCGGAACCCAAGAAAAGGATGTGAGAATGCTGATAAACGAGTTCAATAAAATGAAGAAGTTTTACGAGATGTTTAAAAACGACAGAAATGTAAAAAAGAATCTTTCAAAATTTATGAAAACAGGTTAAAAATAAAAGAAATCAAAAAAGAAAATGAGAACCTATCTTCTCTTGCTCTTGCCTTTTTTTGAAGCCTTTGAAGTTTTTGTTGACTTCTTTGACTTCTTTGTCATTTTTTTCATTTATTTCACTCGACATACAATACATACAGTATTTATTTAAATTAGTTTAAAGCATAGATTTACTTTATTAGCCTTTATAATACTAAAATAAATATTTTTTATCTAAATAAAAGATATATTATTTGCATATACTTTTCATATACTATTAATACCGCAACCATTTGGTATAACACAAAATCCTATACAATAGAACATGACATAAACAACCTTTTTATAAAATAGATAATATTTGTTTGATGAGTTATTGTAGTATACCACTCAAAATTCAGTTTTTCAAGAGATGTGCACCTTTATAAATTTTCCAATACAATAATGATGTATGCCAGGACTAGAGGAAAAGCTTGAGGAGCTTAGAGAGGAGTACTCAAAAACAAGATACAACAAAGCCACTAACAAGCACTTAGGTATACTTAGGAAAAAAATAGCTAAGATAAGAAAGGAGCTAAGCGAAAAAAAGGGCGGTGGCGGAGTAGGTTTTGCGGTAAAGAAAAATGGAGACGCTACAGTAGCGCTTGTAGGATTTCCTAATGCTGGAAAGTCTTCATTTTTAGGCATGGTCACAGATGCAGAATCAAAAGTAGCCGATTATGCCTTCACTACATTGACGGTAGTGCCTGGTATGCTAGAACACCATGGAGCAAATATACAAATTCTTGATGTTCCAGGACTTATAGAAGGTGCAAGCGTAGGAAAAGGAGGCGGAAGAAAGATAGTGAGCGTCATTAGAGTTGCGGACCTTATTGTTTTTATGATAGATATAAACTCTCCGATACAGCTCTACAAACTTCTTGACGAATTATATAGCTTGGATGTAAGAATAAATGTGAAAAGACCCAACATAAGAATAGAAAAACTTAAAGCAGGAGGCATAAATCTTGAACCAAACAAATACAATGTTCCTGACAAAAGGAGCGTAGCTGAGATACTTAACGAATACAAAATATTCAATGCAAATGTTATATTTTATCAAAACGCTAATGCGGAAGACGTTTCTGATGTTCTTGACGAAACAATAACATACATAGACGCAATTGTGCTCCTAAACAAGATAGATATGGTAGATAAAGCGTATGCTGAAGGAATAAGAAAGGAGCTTGAAAAAACCTCAAAGATGAAGGTTGTTAGTATAAGCGCAGCAAAGGGCCTAAATCTTGAAGAAGCTAAAGATGCCATATTCTATAAACTTGATCTTATGAGAATATATCTTAAGCCTAAACTAGGAAAACCAGATATGGAAAAGCCACTGATACTTAAAAATGGAAGTAGTGTTATGCAAGCTGCCAAGGTTCTACACTCAAAACACGCATCTAGCTTAAAGTATGCTTATGTTACTGGCAAAAGCGTTAAGTTTGAGAACCAGAGAGTAGGCAAGGAGCACGAGCTTAAAGACCAAGACATAATAACCTTAATATATGAAAAATAATTGTTTTGATGAAAAGCTATGATATTGTTAGAATGGAGGGCATAAGTGCAGTATTTTCCAATAAGCTAGGCTACAAGAAGATAATAGGCTCTTCTGAAATAAAGGTAAGCGATGCTCCAATAAATAATTCCAAAGATAGGTATATACTCATATCAGGCGATGAGAACTCGCTTAGAAAGGCTATGAAGGACAATATGTGCATAGGAGTATCAATAAAGGACAACACATTGATGAAAAAAAGTTTGGAGCAGCTACATGACTCCGAAAAATTGCTTTTTATAAACGGCTCATTAATTACAAGCTCTAGAAAAAACGAGCTCCCAAAAGTCGTCTACAAAGCCAGAAACTTGATAAGGAATGCGGTAATTTATAAAACAAATACCTCTTTTGTTAGCCTTGCTAATGATTATGCCCACATAATGTCAGCTATGCAGCTAAAGGCCGTTGCTATGTTTATATGTGAAGATGAAAGGCTAACCAATAGATTACTAGCATCATTTGATTGGGATGATTATAAATGATAACAAAAAAGAAAAATCGTTATGTGTTGTTTGAGTGCACTGAAAAGTTAAGCGATGACATAATGGATATGTTTTATTCTTCTATAAATTCATTTATGGGTTCTGGTAGTTACTCTAATGCAAATATAAAGATACTCAAGGTATACTCAGAGAATATCTTTGCGCTTAGAGTTAATAGAGGGTATGAAAAACAGGTAATTCTAGCGTCTGCTTTCTCAAAGATAATGGATGGAAAGGTAGGATTTTACACACTTTTAACTTCAGGAGCCATAAATGTGCTTTCAAAAAAGGTACAGAGCATTAACTCTGATAAAAACATAGATTAATATATTTTTTTATACCAAACTTAATAAAAATATTAGAAAGCTATTTTCTATATTCTTTATTGGTGAATTAATGAACATAAGTGAATTGAAAGCAGG
>JAJZLO010000001.1 GCA_021803405.1 Microcaldota archaeon
TTACTTTGTTGGAAAGGATGGGTACGCATGGAGAACTCCTATGAAGAACAACCCTAGAGGAAGAAAATCAAAGGTTGGTTCTGAAAAGATATCAAGAGTGGATGGCTATCTTTATTTCGTCGACAAAAATGGATATATAGCAAGAACGAAGATGAATAGAAAAGGTAGAATAAGCAGAAAGAGAAAAAGATAAATTTTAATTTTATTTTTACATCCTTTAGTTATTTCTTTTATTTTTATATTTTTTATCCTAAATTTTTTATCTGTTAAAAATTCTTTTTATTGAATTTTAATAATTATCAAAATGTTTCTATTTTTGGCCATTCTATTCCTTCTGTAACTTCAGAAACACTCATGCTACCTATATTTGTCATCTTACCTAATGCAACTATAGATATTGACAATACATATAAGACAAATGCATATAAGAAATAATTCACGTTGCTTTCTAGGTAAGTATAACTTACAACCAAGGTTATTATTACAAGTAAAAGCACAGAGAGTATCACGGCTTTGTTACTGCGAAAGAAGAGCAGCAAACCTCCTATTATACTAAAAGCCACTAGAAGAGTATTTTCTAATGAATATAAATAAGGCAGCGATATACTTTTTACAAAATTTACTATGCCTATTCCTTTTATAGTACTTATTATATAATTAACAGAGTAGTGTATTTGAGGATATGAATTGTAAAGTATTATGACTGCCCCAATAAGAAATATCAAACCTGCAATATAGTTATATCCAAGAATTCTTTTTGATTTTATAGCAGGGGTTCTAGTCACTTGGTCTATATCTTCTAAGCAGTAATTTTTATTATCACGCTTTGTCATATCGGCAAAACAAAAAGGACGGTGACAATACGCACACATTGCATATGCACTGCGCCAAGGATGATTTATACAGGATAGACCTTTAACAGACTCTTTTGCCGTTTTTTCCTGATTCATTTTAGAAGGAATATTTTGAGGTTCATCCCAACCTGAGGTCTTTATAGTCATAATATCATTTTCAGACAATAAAGTTGAGGCTAATTCCTGCTTTTTTTTATCTTTTGAAAATTCAAATGCTATAGATTCTGTGTTTATTTGCTTTGTTATATGTCGTTCTAAATCCTTTTTCTTTGTTGTTATCTTTTTTTGAGATTTTTTCTCTTCTTTAGTGATATTCTCTTTTTTGTTTTTTTGAGCCTTTGACGCCACGGCGTTTGTATCGTTTACACCTGCAGCAGCAGTTGAAGCTTGCATATTGCCAGGCGTAGTTAAATTACCTGAAGTAATTGGAGCATTTAATGAAGTTGTAGTAGTAATAACTTTTTTTGTTGAGGTTTTAGCTTTTTGTTCTGCTTTTTGTTCTTTCTCTTTATTAATATTTTTAGATCTAAGCCTGCTAAAAAAACTGATTCTTTGTTTTTTAGGAGTTATAACATTAGAAGGTGCAGGATTAACAACGGTACTTGCTGCAACGCTAGAAGTAGAGTTAGCAGTAGGTATTACAACAGGAAGCTCTGAACTATCCTGTGTATTAGAGGTACTCTGAACTTTGGCCGCTGTTTCGGTCCTGATGTCTGCCCTCTTTTTGAAGATTAGAAGATCATCAGGATTTATAGCCAACTCAAAACACCTATAAATTTCTCTTTGATGCCGCTCTTTCTGCCGCTTCTTTTTTGCGCTCGAATATTCCTCTATGTTTTGCACAGCTTATGCAGTAATAAACCTTCCTAGTTGACATAAACTTAGCGGATATTTGTGTAGATGGATCTCCTCCGAAACGTATTACTTTTTCAAATGTCACGCCTTTGTTTCTTGGCATCTTTCTACTGCAACTGTCGCATGTTACAAGCGGTTCTTTTCCTCTCAAATAAACACCTATCTATATTATTTATTAGAATAACAAGATTAATAAGATGTATGCATATCACAAGAACAGTACAATATAATCGATAACCATAAAAATAAGAAAGATTTTAATATATGAATAAATCATATTTAAATGATAAAATGAAGGTATTAGTCATAGGAAATAATGAAAAAACTCTCGAAGATATTGTTGACGAGCTTGAAGGGCTAAATTTAAGCGTTATTGGAAAAACTATGGAAAATAGCAGTCCAGAGATGTTAATTAAAAATGTTAATGAAGGATTAAATAAGGGCTATGAACTTCTCGTTATAGGATTAAAAGATAACATAGGTGCAGGAATTTTACTAAATAGAGAAAAAAGAATACGTGCAGCTCCATGTTCCAACCAAATTGATATTGAACTTGCAATAGGAAACGCAGCAAATGTAATACTCCTTAATAATAAAATTGAGTTGCCTAAAGGTATTTTTAGATTGTTTAGGAAGGAATATGAAGAGAATGTAAAGGAAAAACAGGATAAGAATGATGGAAAAAATGAAAAGGTAGTAAAAACAAAGGAAATTATCCATAAAGAACAAAAAGAGCGTAAGTTTGTTGAGCAGGAAATAGAACCAAAAACTAAAGGCAGTTCGGGATTTTTAAAAAATATAAAAGAGTCTTTAGGAATTATAGATGAATAAAATGGATCAAGAATGTGGCATAATAACTAAAACAATACTCCCTGCAATAAGGGCTTCGGTTGCACAGGCGATGGCAAAGGAGTATGGGTATACGCAAGAAAAGATAGCACAGGAGTTAGGAGTTGTTCAGGTTGCGGTAAGCAAGTACTTAAATAAAAAATACTCGAAAGAAGTTAAAAATATAAATAGATATTTTAATGAGAACGGAATAGGCAAGACTATAGCAAAGGAAATATTCGATGGTAAAAATAAATCGTATGTGAAAGCCAGAATTGATGACTTATGTACGGAGATTATGTTAAAAAATATTGGTGTATTAAATGGTAGAAGAACTTGATCCTTTTAGAATAAGTCAGGAGCAGCTCGATAAAGCTGCTGGAATAATGAATCTTGAAAAAGAAGCGCATGCCATATTAAGAGAGCCTATGAGAACGCTTGAGGTATCAATACCTGTAAAGATGCGTGACGGAGAGCTGAAAATGTTTAATGGATTTAGAGTCCAATACAATACAGCGCGCGGCCCTGGAAAAGGAGGAATAAGATATCATCCGGCAGAGACACTAGATACGGTAAAGGCGCTTTCGGCATGGATGACATGGAAATGCTCTCTTGCTAACATACCATATGGTGGAGCTAAAGGAGGAGTAATATGTGATCCTAAATCAATGAATGAGCTCGAACTAGAGAATCTTTCACGAGCATATATACAGGCTTTGGGAGATTTTATAGGACCTAAAGTAGATATACCAGCACCAGATGTATATACAAACTCGCAGACAATGGCATGGATGATGGATGAGTATAGCAAAATAGTCGGCCATAACGAGTTTGGAATGATAACAGGTAAGCCGTTAGAAATAGGTGGTTCTGAGGGAAGATTTGATTCCACCGCGATGGGAGGTATGTATGTTCTAAGAGAGGCTGCTAAACTAAAAAAAATAGATCTTAAAAAAGCAAAGATAGCAATACAAGGCTTTGGAAACGCAGGAAACTTTGCATTTGATCTTTCAAAAAAACTTTTTGGCTCAAAAATAGTAGCAATAAGCGACTCTGAAGGAGGAATTTATTCAGATAAAGGCCTTGATTATGATAAATTAAAGGAGGCTAAGGCAAAAACAGGCAGTGTAGAGGGTTATAAAGGAGCAGAAAAAATAACAAATGAGGAATTATTAGAGTTAGACGTAGATATACTTATACCATCAGCAATAGAAAATCAGATAACAGAAAAAAACGCCGATAAGATAAATACAAAAATACTTCTTGAGCTAGCAAATGGACCCGTTACTCCAGGAGCAGATGAAATATTATTTAATAATGGAGTTTTTGACCTTCCTGACTTTTTAGTTAACTCTGGCGGAGTAATAGTATCTTACTTTGAGTGGGTGCAGAACATACAAAGTTTCTATTGGACAGAAGAAGATGTGTACCGCAGACTTGACAATATAATAACAAAATCGTTTAATGATGTTATAAAGACCCAAAAGGAGTATAAAACTAAGGGAAAGTCTATAAGTCCAAGAATGTCAGCTTATATAATAGCAGTAAGCAGAGTCGCAAACGCAATGAAGATAAGAGGATGGTATTAGATTGCTATCTAACGGCTTAATGTCTAAAAAAGTTTTATTAAGATTTGATCAAAGATACCTCTAGAAAGGTATATATACCTAAAGTGCGATAATATTATTACTTTTTATAAGAAAGGCATTTTTGCATTATAAGTTACACTGAGCAATAGCCATACAAAAGGCGATTTATTGAAACATGATCAAACTAGACATAAAAAAAGAAGTGTTGAAAGCTTGAAGCTCCATAAAGAAGCGTTAGAACTATTCCAAAAAATTGGAAGGCCTAATGAAGACAATAACGAAGATGTTGTTCATAAGAGAAGTTTTAAAGAAGCAGTTTATAAATTGAGCAGGCATTTAGAAGAAACAGAAGCAGAAACTCGAAAAGAAAGATATGAAACTGCAAGAGATGCCATAGAGATAGATAAAAAATTATTGGAAGCAGTAACAGAAAGCAACACAGGACTTGTTCAAAAGTATATAGATGAAGGAGCAGAAGTTAACTCCTTGTTCCATAACGATTTCAGCGATGGAACCAATGTCCCGTTAATATTTAAAGCTTTGAAAAATCTAAATAAAAAATATAAAAAAATAAGTTTAGACACCGTTAGAATATTATTAGAGAACAACTTAAATACAAACATAATAGATGCAAATGGAAATCCATTAATAAATACATTAATAATCAAAAAATATGGAGTAGAGTATCTTAAATTGTTTGTAGAAAATGGAAAAACAAGAATAGACGTAGACGATGATTCAGGAATTACTCCATTTATTGCAGCTAGTTTTGTTTCTGACAAAAAAAGTATGAAGTATTTAATCAGCAAAGGAGCAGATATTAATGCAAAGGATAACTTTGGAATGAGCGCGCTACACCATGCTGTAGATAGTAATAATTTAGAAACCATTGACTTTCTAGTAAATAACGGAGTAAAATTATTTGATAAAGACGAATTTTATGAATTTTGTAATAATATGTTTTTTGTTAATGATGATACTGAAGAGCTTTATTTAAAGCTGCTAGAAAGGAAATAGTAAACAAAAACTATAAATATAAAAACATACATATAATATTGGGTTTAAATTTTAAAGGTCTTAAAGCATTAGGTGGGATTTATGCGTGGAGCAAAAGCTATAGTGGTAAGTAAAAATGAAGAGGATATAAGTAGAATAAATAAGGTACTAGAAATCATACGCAGAATCGAAAAGGAGATAGTAAAGGATTCATCTACATTATATTCTTTAGTTTCAGAAGAAAAAACACCAGCGTTATCCGAAAGAGTTTCAAATAATTTAAAAGTAGCTTCCCAGAATATGTATAAAACACATGTTGTATTAAAAATGGGTTTTCCTTCGGAATGGATTGAAGAAGATGAGCGAAGTGTAGCTCTAAAAGAACTTTCTAGAGATAATAATGGTTTAGCTATAGAGGATATGATGAGCGCCGTATGTTTGCCATATTTAAGGCTTTCTGAAAAGATAGTTACCGATACTGAAAATATATTGAGCATTAGTAGAAATTTAAAGATAATTTTAGTAGAAGATGAGATATCTGATAATACCTTTGCCGTGGCAACAAATCTTAGAGTGCTTTCAGAGACATTAAGCGAAAGCGATACTCAATAATTAAGATTAAAAATAAGCCAATAACCAATAGATGTATTTCTTCTTTTTATTAGCTTAATTATGTATTTATTAAATATTAATTTGAAGCATACTTAATTATTTTATTAACCTTATTAAACCTTTAAAAGTTTTTATACGTAATTTTAAAGCTTTTTCTTCATCTTTAACTCCAACTATTATTGGAGCGATACTTTCTGGATCAAAATGGGCATATAGGCTAAAACTTTTTTTATCAAAATTATAAATTGTATCGGTACTAACTCCAAGAGATAATGGCTTATTTCCATTGTAAACATAAATTGTTCTTTCTAAATCTCCATTTTGTTGTATGATTTCACCTTGATCATTGAAGGAGTAATGTCCTAACTCTTTAAGGCCCTTTCCACTCAAATAAAACCATTTACCCTCCAATCTTTTTTTTATACTTAAATTGCCGCTTATGCCAATAAAAGCTTCTTGATATGTTAAAGGACGTAAACCATTCTCATGTAAAAAAATCATAGAATCAAAATAATTTGCCGATCTATCGTATATTTGAATAGTTGCGGCATTTAACTCGACTAACTTGGTTTTGTTTCTTTGTTTTAATCCTAACATTTTTTACCACAGCATATTTTTACACTTTTTCATATAAGAACGTTTCTTTCTAGATTATTTTATAAATAAAATAAATAAATGTTTCGATTAATAATTTTGTATTTGAATGATAAATGTTATTTTAGTAGGTGCATTAAAGCAAAAGCATATTTTATAATTTGGAAAAATCATTTTTATATATGCCAATAAGTGTATACCTAAAATTTGGGGAGTCCGAGATTTGAACTCGGGTCGTCAGGTCCCAAACCTGAAAGCCTACCAAGCTAGCCTAACTCCCCGAAATAAATAGAAAGAACTTATTCTTTTGGTTTTCTACCCCGCTGCTTTGGTATTTTCAATGACGGGTATATTTTTGAGAGCATCTCCTGATTTACATCGAAATCGAAGTTTAAAAGTTGTACTATTTTTCTGAATAAGTATGTTTTTGCTATACTTTCATGCTCTACTTTTCCAGAACATGCGGTTTCTATAACTTTCTTTGACTCTGCAGTTCCAATCTTTCCTAAAGCTTCAGACAAACCAGAATAACTTTTCTTTACATTTGAGATCAAACTTTCTGCATACTTATCCAGTGAAGCAGTGTCTATTCCTAAAAGCTCAAATGCTTTTTTATCTATCGATTGACGTATTCCTGCAATTGCAAAAACTATCTCCTCAGGATTAGTGTCTGGATAAATAGAGGTCTTTCTTATAACTACCCAGTTCTTGTACTTAGCAGAAAACTCTATGCTTTCGGAGTCCATTTAAAAACCAAGATTACTATTTTATTATATAATAACCAGATGCTTTTTCTCTTACAACTCGTTTTATTGCTCCTTTATTAGACATTGAAACGAGAGCATTGGTAACCATACTTTTTGGCCTGTTACACTTCTTTGCTATATCGTCAGCAGTTTTTTTCTTTTCATCGCTTATAGCGCCTATCTCCTTCATAGCTTCCAAGATCACATTTTCTATAGGTGTTAACTCTACCATTAAATTACCTTAATCAGAATTATTTTTATTTCTTAGCCATCTTTTCCTTTCGCTTAACGCGCATGTATCTGCTTCCGCATTTCCTGCACTTTTCGGCGCCTGCTCTATTCCTTGCTTTGCACTTCCTGCATAGCCAGATACTTGTTAAAGCTTCATCTGCAAGTGAAAATTTTCCCATACTTAACACGAATTAATTGTTATTATAATATTTGCATGGAAAGGTATATAACTTATTCCAATTCAATACATACAAAACATACCTGTTTTGTTAACGTATTTTATAAGCAAAAGTATATATAAGTTTTTTAGTAAATATTAAATAACTAATCTTTGGTGTTAGATAATGGTCAATAGCATAGAACTTACCGTTGCAGATGCCCTTGTAACAGACTCTGGAAAGAGTATAGCAAGGATAGATGGCAAATCGCGTAGGCTGCTAAATATAAACACAGGAGACATAATAGAGCTTAAGGGCAAGATAAAGTCAACGGCCGCTATAGCAGGACCTGCACACCCAAGTGATGAAGGCTTAGGATTTATAAGGATAGATGGATACTTAAGACAGAATCTAGGCGTAGGCATAGGAGATAAGATCTTTACCTCTAAAGCTGAGACTAAAGATGCGGAAAAGGTAGTTTTAGCTCCTCCACCAAGCCAAAGACCACCATTATCGCCTGACTTTCCAGAGTATGCTAAAAGAAGGCTTGAAGGAAGGCCACTTGCAAAAGGAGACTCAATACCAATACCTATGTTTGGACTGGTATTCAACTTTTTAGTGGTACAGGTAATACCACATGGAATTGTAAAGATAACAAGCAACACCAATTTAATAGTAAAGGAAGAACCGGTTTCAGAGTCATTGGTAAAGATTGCAGATGTACATTATGAAGATATAGGAGGACTTGACGATGCAAAGCAAAAAATTAGGGAGATGGTAGAATTACCTATAAGATATCCTGAACTTTTTGAAAGGCTAGGGATAGATCCACCAAAAGGAGTACTTCTTTACGGACCGCCTGGAACAGGTAAGACACTTCTTGCAAAGGCAGTTGCAAATGAAAGCGATGCCAACTTTATAGCTATATCCGGACCAGAATTAGTAAGTAAATTTGTCGGAGAGAGCGAAGAGAAATTAAGGGAGATCTTTAAAAACGCAAACGAAAAAGCACCAACAATAATCTTCATGGATGAGATAGATGCCATAGCGCCTAAAAGAGAGGATGCAACAAACGAGGTCGAAAGAAGAATGGTTTCACAGCTGCTTACGCTTATGGATGGAATGCCGCCTAGAGGACAGGTAATAATATTGGCAGCTACAAACAGACCGGACGCAATAGACCCGGCATTACGAAGACCAGGAAGATTTGATAGAGAAATTGAGATAGGAGTGCCAAACAGAAACTCAAGAAAGATTATACTTCAGATACATACAAGGAACATGCCAGTAGCCAAAGATGTAAATCTTGATGAGTTAGCAAACATCACACATGGCTATACAGGAGCCGATATGAATGCATTAGTAAAGGAAGCGGCCATGGCGACGCTTAGAGATATACTGCCAAACATAGTGGATAAACAAAGCATACCTGTAGATATACTTTCAAATCTGGTAGTAACAAGAGATAACTTTATGGAGGCTCTGAAAAATATTCAACCAAGTGCTCTTAGAGAGGTCTTTGTAGAAAGACCTAATGTACACTGGAGAGATGTAGGAGGCTTAGAGAGAGTCAAGGAGGAGTTGAAGGAGGCCGTAGAGATGCCGTTAAAGGAGCCCGAAAAGTTTGAAAAGATGGGAATAAGAGCAATAAAGGGAGTTTTGCTGGTTGGACCGCCTGGAACTGGTAAGACGCTTCTTGCAAAGGCCGTAGCTACCGAGAGAGAGGCCAACTTCATATCGATTAAAGGGCCAGAAGTGCTTAGCAAGTATGTAGGAGAGAGCGAAAAAACAGTCAGGGAGATCTTTAGAAAGGCAAGACTTGCTGCGCCTTGTATAATATTTATAGATGAAATAGATGCCATAGCGCACTCTAGAGGAAGTGGCTTTGATGATGCAAGGGTCACAGAAAGAGTAGTAGATACCTTACTAACAGAGATGGATGGCTTGCAGGAGCTAAAGAACGTTGTTGTTCTTGGAGCAACAAACAGGCCAGAGGAGGTAGACACTGCACTTTTAAGACCAGGTAGATTTGACAAGATAGTAGATATACCAATGCCAGGTCCTGAAGCACGTGTCGATATATTAAAGGTGCACACGAAAAAGATGCCGCTTGATAAGGATGTTGATCTCATAAAGGTAGCTACTCTTACAGATAATTATACAGGAGCAGAGTTAGAAAATGTTTGTAGGGAAGCTGGAATGAATGCCATAAGAGGCAATAGAGAAGCGGTTAGAAATGAGGACTTTATAAAGGCACTTGAAGAAGTAAGGCCTTCGATACCTAAAGAGGTCGCAGAAAGAATAAAAAGATTCAAGGAAGAACCGGAAAGTATGTATAGATGATATTGATAAAGTGAGTATATGCAAATTGTTTATTCCGATAAGAAAACAGGAAAGACAGGACAGGCACAGGTCCCAAAGGACAGAGAGACCCAATTGATAGGAAAGTTGATTGGAGAAAGCATTGAAGGAGCAGTAGCAGGTCTTGATGGCTTTAAGCTTAAGATAACAGGTATGAGTGATAACGCTGGAGCACCATCTAGAAAGGAGGTGGATGGAATAAGAAAGACCAAATCATTGATAAGCTATGGAATAGGCATGAGAGTTAGAGGTAAAGGATATAGAGCTCGAAGGCTCGTGCGTGGTAACACCATAGGACCAGACACAGCTCAAATAAATACAGTTATAGAACAGTTTGGTTCAAAGCCTATAGAAGAGCTTTTCAAGCCTAAGGAAAAGAAGGAATAGTGAAAAAATGAATAAACAAAGCGAGTTAAATATAGGAACCCTTGGGCATGTAGATCATGGAAAGACCACATTGGTATCCGCATTAACGCATACATGGACAGATGTGCATAGCGAGAGCTTAAAGAGGAGTATGACAATAAAACTTGGCTATGCCGATATGACAATATTCAAGTGCCATGAAAATGGAGTGGAAAAGTTCACCGTAGAAGAAAGTTGTAGGGATGGAAAGCCATCTAGCGCATATAGAAAAATTTCTCTTCTTGATGCTCCTGGACACGAAACGCTTATGGCAACTGCAATAGCAAGTTCAAGCATCATAGATGGAGCTCTTTTTGTCATCTCTGCAGCAGAGCCTTGCCCTATGCCACAAACAAAAGAACATTTAATGATAATAAATGCACTTGGAATTAAGAATGTTATTGTGGCTCAGACCAAAATAGATATAGTAGGCAAGGAAAAGGCGAAACAAAGTTATGCACAAATAAAGTCATTTCTAAAAGGAAGCGTTGCCGAGGATGCACCAGTAATACCAGTAATGGCAAATAAGGGAATAAATATAGATGCACTTTTAGATGAGCTTGCCAAGATAAAAATACCAGATAGGGACAAAAGTTCAGATCCCATAATGTATGTTGCACGTTCATTTGACGTTAACAGGCCAGGCAGCACAATCGATGAAATAAAAGGAGGTGTTGTCGGAGGTTCCATTATACGTGGCACATTCAAAATAGGAGATGAGATAGAGATACGACCTGGAGTGAATTTGGAGAGTAATCAGAAAAAAGATGACTATGATCCATTGATAACAAGAATAGACTCTCTTTCGGCAGGTAATGAAGAGCTTGAAAGCGCAATAGCAGGAGGACTAATCGCTGTAGGTACAGAGTGCGATCCATCATTTACAAAGGCCGATGGACTCGTAGGACAGATAATAGGAAAGGTCGGAAAACTTCCTGAAGCTGTAAACAACATAACAATAAATTATGTCTCTTTGAATAGATCCGACATACCAAAACAGGCATTTAAAGATGGTGAACAGCTCTTGCTCGGTATAGGAACAGGCACCTTTGTTGGATATATAACCCATCTAAAGAAGAATAGAATAGAGATAAAATTAAATAGGACTACCTGCGTAGATAAATCTGCAAAGATCTCTCTTTTAAGAAACTTCAGCCAGAGATGGAAGCTCTCAGGTTTTGGAACCATTGTATAAAGAGTTAGATACACTGCATATATCAGAAAAAAGCTCTTTTTTTCCTTTCAATGTTTTAATGTTATATATTGTTTTGTTTACCTCAAAGCCTGATGCATGTGGATGACCACCGCCTCCGAATCGCATTGCAAGAAGAGAGCAGTCGTTTCTCTTACTCCTAAGATGGCATTTGGAATTTTCAATGTTAAGATATATTCCTATATCACTATTCGTGTTATCTAAAATGCATGCACAAGCATCATTTGTAGAGATGTACTTTGAAAAACCAAGAGATGCTATTGGACCGACGAATATATTTTCCTTTAGTTTTTTAAGCCTACTAATATTTAATTTCTCGAATTTTTTCCCATCGGCTATAACAAAGTTAGGTATTAAAACTCCTTTGCTCATCTGTTCTGCAATCATGCCAATTCTTCTTGCATAAGTAGGAAAATCAAAAGATGAATAATACGTTGTACTTAAAACATATGACTTTATAATTTCTGCACTGTTCTTATCTTTTGGTTTTATATTAAAATCGGACATATGTACCATTTTTATTAGTTTTTTGGTAAAAGGATCACTTAGTTTAAGCTCTGCGGCGGTTATCTCTGCGGCGCAGAACAACTCATTTTCCCCTACAACCGCAAGATCGCACTTTGAAGCAACTTCCTTAATAGAGTCATAACTCCAGGTATGATGATCAAACCAAAAAACCTTACCTCCTAGTTTTTTTATAGAGGTTATAATTCTTGAAAATATTTTAATTGTTGATGCATTTGTTCCTATGTCTGTTATAAAAAGCACCATATCTTTTTGCAGCTTCTCTTTTATTTGTTTCTCTATTTGAAGAAGCCTATCTACCGAGTAATCTGCAAACAGCACATTTTCCTTTTTAACTCCATACTTATGCATTATTAGAGCTGCGCTTGAAATGCCATCCATATCGGCTATATGTGATATTATTATTGCGTTCATGTAACCAACAAATAAAAATTTAATAATTAATAAGTAATGATAATTATCGATTTATCAATTTAAAAAGTATTTTGTTTAAATGTAGGATAAACCTATAAGTTGTTGAAGAGTATAAGTAGTGCTTATTCCAGAAAGTGGATTTGGAGTTCCAATGGAAACGATAGCAACTCCTGCACCGTTTACATTAGACATAAGATTTGTTGCTGTTTCTCCAGTAGTGCCAAAGGTCCAGTATGAAGGAAAGTTTGTCATCTGTCCCGCGCCATTGAGATATTTTAAACTAATTTGAGCATTAAAGTTGCTAAAGGTGCTTTTGGCGCCATTGTATGGGCCTCCAAAAACAAATTCCGTATCGTAAGGATAACCTACAAAGGATTTAGTCGCTGATGTAGGAACTGTATATGGTGCTACTAGAAGTGTGGGGCTTGTAGAACCGACTGGAAGAAAAACAGTATCGTAAGAAACATCATTGGTATGAATAATACCGTTGCAATTGATAAGCTCACATACAACAGAGTCACGATAACTGTTGTCGTTTATCTTAAATCCAAAGGATATTGCTGTTCTTTCTGTACTGCCACTACCAATTGGAAGTATTTTTATGTATAATGTAGCATTAAGAGGAAGAGCGTACGGAAGACCAGTAGAAGATGGAGGTAGATAACTTTTTGCATAAAGCACTTGAACTGCGCCAGTAGGAGTAGTATATGGAATAAGCTGCCCTGTGCCTGTCAATCCAGTTATAGAGTTTAGATTCATATTTGCGTTTTGAGTGGTGAAGTTCCAGATATTATTATTTATATATGTTATAAGTCCGTCATTAGTATCGAAAACAAAAGCATTTTGCAACCAGAAAGTTTGAGATTTTCCCATGTATTGAAAGTTTAAAAGAGTATTAAGCTGAACAGAGGATGTTGATTGCCCTGGAAGTGGATCACCATTTAAGGTCACAGAAGAAGTAGCCATAGAGGTGATGTTAAAGGTACCTTCAACTTCTTGAGTACCAATTACATAACCGGTATTAGTATTTGAATTAATTTCGTTATAAAGTCCATAACTCGCAAGTCCAGTAGGGATATCAACTGGTGAATAAAGCGCAGGTCCCTTATAATAAAATGGATTGAAAAGAGGACCGATAAAACTAAATGGGCCTGTTGAGTCTGTAAAGATGCTCGGATTGTTAAATGTTGATATTGAGTTATAAGTACTTAATGAGCCCAACGCCGCGCCGGCAGGAATAGCGGATGTGATTGAAGTGAGCATAGACATACCAGCTGTACTTTGAGCAGATGAGGCAGGTATATTGAAAATCAATGCCAAAAATAGGAAAACAGTAATTAAAGGTATTATAACAGTGACAGAGCTTTTTCTTATTTTTTGTATTTTATTTTCCATAATGATACCAAATTTTTATACCTTAGGTAAGTTATAATTTTTAGATACTCCAAACGTTGAGGTATAACCTAAATCGCCTATTACCGGAGAGTCCCTCTGATTAAGTATATCATAAAATGAATTTTCTATACCATTACAGTATAAGAAATATCCATCTGAAGTCAGATATAAATTTTGATTGCTTAGGGTTCCACCACTATCAGGATATTTTGGACCACAAAGTATAGAGTAATTTTTAATATAATTTGAAGTTTCATTATACATTTGTAGAAGATTGTAATAATAATTATCATAGGGATTATAAGTACCATAAATATTATAAAATAATAAATTAGTACCGTATTGTATCATTGATAATCCTATTGCAGGTGGATTTGGTTCATTTATAGTATGTGTTCCAACTATACCATTCTTGTAATAAATAGGAGTTATCAAATCAACGTTTCCTGAATTAATTGATACTGTAAATAATGAATCATTAATAAGGTACTTATTACCATAACTAGACGCGTTATCATACGTAGTAAGAATATATGCTTTATTTTGTGTTGCATTTAACACTATATTATCTATTGATTCATTCACAGGTATTGCTAATCTTTGCATTGAGTCTACTGAACCTGAAATAGGACTAATGGCTATTTGATATATACCAGATAATGGAGCTGTAGGTTGTGGGGTATCAAAAATAGGTGGTAGATTATTTAAAAGGCCATATTTACCGCCATTAACAAGAGAGTATTGATTATTTGAGATATAATACTCATTATAAAATTGTGCTACTTTATTAGCTGCTTGAGAATACCAGTTAGAAAGTGCTTGATACTCAGTTGCATTTGTTTGCGCGTTTGCAGCTTGTTGTGCAGTAAGATCACCAGATTTTAACTCTTCTTCTTCAAAATTATAATCTGCCATTAATGAATTAGCAACAGAATTAAAGGAATATGCAGTAGCATTACCCATAACTAAATCGCCATAGAAATTAATATATGAATATACATATATTTGACCATTAGCGTATCCCGCAAGTATTGGATAATCACCATACTCTGGACCTCTGAAAAAAGCAGTAGTTGCTAAAACGGGCTCTAGATTTGTAGTTCCTATAGTTACATTAAGCTGCGGGTTTGAAACGCCTAGAGTAGATTTTGCATAGCTCCATATTGCTTGTGTAAGATTTGTAAGGACATAACCGTTGTTTAAATTATCTGATGGTGCAGAAATTAAGTACATATTATTGAATTGTGGAGCATAATATGTGTTATATGGAACAAGAGTTAGATAAGAAGAAATATGATTTGTATTTTGTTGCTCATTTGAAAGTTCAGAGTTCCAACCTAAATTAGCGGAAGTGTTATAATTGCCAGTAAATATTGAAGGGATACTAACACCCCCACCATAAGTATATATAGGGTTTCCAAAATCAAGGAAGTATAAATTAGTTCCATCGGTTGAAGATGTAGATATAGGTGTAGACATATGTCCATAATCATAAGGCCAAGGAAAACTAGGAACGCCTAAAGTCTTGTTTGATATATAAGCAAAATTACCATTAGTAATATTTATTAAAGAAAACAAAGTGTAAAAAGAAGACACATAAGCTACTGGTATAACTTGCCCAATAAGAGTATCTTTTGATGGAATATTTTTATAATTAGTAAAAACTCCGAAATCCAAAAGATTAGCAGCACCATAGATATTAATAAATGGATTAAAAGGTCCTAACGCTTTGTAGTTATATGCGCTTTCGTTTATTGTATAATTCCCATAGAAAACAAGAGAACTGCTATATGTATTAAGTAATTGATTTAATGCCCCAAGAATATATGAGTTATCCTGATTTTGGCAGGATAGTACTGGTTTTGTATATGTGCTAATAAGGTATAGATATCCAGGAAGATCACCTGATACAGATTGTTGAAGCGCGTTGCTTGTAATAGGACTTTGAGTATTTAATTTATCGTAATATCCACTACTTTGTGAATATAGTCCCATAGTACTATATAAATAATTTCCATCTGTTGAGGTTGTTATGCCACCACTTTGATAAGAGTAAGGATATATTAAAGTGCCTGAAGAAGACTGCAAATTTACATAAAAGATATCACCATAATTATCTAGAGCATATGCACCTACACCATTAGCTGTCATGGATAAACCGGTAAGATTATATGGCAAATCTGAAACTGAAGCATAACCAGTAATTTGAGAGTTATCTGATGGGAGTGTGCTTATTTCTACTAAATTATTTCCAGCGGTAAAATATGCATTTGCGCCACCGTTTGCTAATGCAATAGCTCCATCAGTTTGTTCAGGATATATATTTACAACGTTGTATATAGAATGCGCAATAGAATCAGTACCTATAGTAAAATTTATAACTATTAAAGTTGGTGAAGGAGTATTAATATTAGTAGTTCCCATAAGAATGTATAGATAATCGCCATAATTAGAGCCAGAATTGATATTTTGATAAAGAACTGCATCTGCTACATTTCCTACATTTCCAATGTTTGTTGAGTTTATAATTACGGATCTTATATCAGAACTTTTAAGGAAGTAATCTTTATTATTTGATATCACAGATTGTCCAGCCGATGGAGTTATAGCAGAAACTATCAATGAAGGTGAAGCTGTGTTTGTTGAGTTGTAAATTGTATATATAGTACTGTCATTACCTACCGTAATATACTCTGGAACATAGCCAGAAAAGTTTGGTAGATTATTTATTATCATTCCTTGTAACCCATAATCTGAAGTATTTATTATTGAAATGCCTGAACTTCCATTTCTACCATATAATAAATAATAAGCATAACCACCATTTATTGCTAAATTTGTTCCTACAGGAAAACCAGTGAAAGGATCCAGATAGTTTGCTAAGTTTTTGTAGTACGCAGGATTTGCAATAAAGTTAGACATGTTACCTTGTATAAACTGTGCAAGATTGTTATGTTGCTCGTCATATACTGCTAAATAAGGTACGTAAGAAGAATTTCTAAAACTACCATAAGGATTGTAAAGACCAGATTCGGTAGAATAATAAATATAGGTATTCTGAGATTGACAAACTTTAAGTTGTATAGGATTAAGATTTGTAGTTAAACTACTGGTACTGGTAGTGAATGAAGTTGTTGATGAACTTGATGAAGAAGAACTAGAAGAGCTTATTGATGTAGAAGTACTTGAAGATGAAGAACTGGATGATGTTGAAATAGAGGTCGTTGTACTGTATTCTCCAACCACAGTAGTAGTACTGTACTCCCCTATTACGGTTGTTGTGCTGTACTCCCCAATCACAGTAGTTGTACTGTATTCGCCGGTTATTGTAGTTGTACTTTGTTGTCCTATTACCGTTGTTGTACTTCCGGAACCTGAACTGCCGCCTGGAGGTACTATTGAAGGAGGACCACCACCAGGAGGTATTGAAATTATATTTTCCTGAAGAAGTATATTTGCAGGATACGCGTAACTTACAGACGATCCTGCAGTAGATAAGGCCAACAAACTTGCTTTATTATTGCAACTTGAAGAAACACATTCAGTATAATTAAAAAAGAATTGGGGTTCGAGTTGTGTACCAAGTACAGGAGAAAATCCAGGAATATATGCAACACATGTTATTTGTTCCCCAGAAGAAACAACAGTAGGAGTGCAAGAACCTTCAGAATATGAAGAGGTACCGGTTAATTTTATAGAAAATTCAGAATTAGAATTAAAGTATACAGGCTTTCCTAAATCATTAGTAAATGCAAGTATTGCAGTAGAACCTAATGAATTAGTACTCACTATAAGTTGATAACATTGAAACCCTGTAGAGATATAACAATAAGAAGGACTAAAGGTAGTTGTCGGA
>JAJZLO010000028.1 GCA_021803405.1 Microcaldota archaeon
GGTTCTGCTCCTACAAAGTCTAGGAGCCTTCCTGGAATATACATATCTTATGAGGGAGACTCCTTTCTTTTCGATTGCGGAGAGGGAACACAGATCCAGCTTCTTAAATATGGTTTGAACTCACATAAAATACGCGCTATATTTCTAAGCCATATACATGGTGATCATGTTATAGGAATAGCCGGCATAATACGCACTCTTGCATTGAACAACAGAACAGACGAGTTGAAGATCTTTATACCAAAGGGCTATGAAAAAGCCATAAAGTTGCTAATAACCTTTGATAAAGCAATAGTAAATTACCCAATCAAAATAATTGGGATAAAAAAAGGAGAGCTCTTTAAGGGCAAGAACTTTTCAATAAGTTCTTTTAGGCTTAATCATACCGTCCCTACGTACGGCTTTATTTTCAAGGAAAATGATAGCCTAAGATTCGATATTAAGAAATGCAAAAAGCTCGGCATAAAAGGTGAGATGTACAAGGAGCTAGAACTAAAAAGACATATCTTTATAAATGGAAAAAAACGGTATCTAAAAGATCTTTCTTTTATAAAACATGGAAGAAAAATTGTATATGCTTCTGATACCAGACCATCAAAAGAGACAGAGAATGCTTCAAAAAATGCGGATCTTTTAATACATGAGTCTTCTTATACAAACCAGTACTTAGAACTTGCAAAGTCTAGAAAACACTCTACCTCTATTGAAGCGGCAACTGTAGCAAAGAACTCAGGGGTAAAGTTTCTAGTATTGACACATTTCAGCGCAAGATATAAAGATGAGTTCGAGTTAATAAACGAAGCAACAACCATATTCAAAAATACAAAAGCAGGGACAGATGGCTATAAAATAGTTTTATAACATATCTATATCATATTTATCTATATTTATGCAATATTCATCATTTAATTTGGAGGCATAGTCTAATGGTAGGACGGCAGATTGACATTCTGCAAGCCTGGGTTCGATTCCCTGTGTCTCCACTTGATTTTAATTTCCCACTTTCCTATTTTTGTATTATCTGATTTTTTAAGTACCTCTAGGAAAATCGCTTTTTGGCTGCGCAGTTTCTGAACTATTACTTTTTTTGGTGCCTGTATTTTCTTTAGTTGCGTGTTCTTCATTTAACTCGTCTCTTAAATTAAATAATACTCTTTGCAGCTCTCTTGCCATCTTTTCTGTCAGTGCAGGAAAAAAATTGGTGTTTTGCGATTTTTCATCGAAAGTTCCATTGCTCATCTGTGAGTTTCCTCCCATTGGCACTATTATCAATGATGATAATCCAAGGACTCTGTCTAAAAGAGTCCTGGAAAGAACTATATCTGTTACATTGTCTAAAGGTATAGAATGAATATCATAACTTAAAAAACCACGTTTTCCAATAACCCTGTGGTTTGTTATCCAGTACCAGGATTTTCCATACGAAATTAAAGGCCCTATAGAAACCAACAAAATCAATACAGGTATTGCTATTATGCCTACTAGAAAACCTATTATTGCATAGTTTATCAATATAAGGATAGGTATAGCTAATAAAACAAAGATTAGTATTGCTATGTAACTATTGAACTGCATAGATATTATAAATCCTAAGAACTGCGGTTTTAACTCTCTTATTATCTTTTCATTTTTTTGTAGATCAAATGGCAATTTCTCCAATCTTGTATTGTCATGTGCAGCATCAAATCTCTTTATATCTCTAAGTATATCAACCATTAAATTACCAACTAACTCTAACTTTCTAAGTTTTAATCCTTAGAAAATTAATTTTCTGCCATAATCTTATTATCCCCAAAATCGTTATGGCATTTTATGCTTTATTACTTTATTATATTACTTTACTTTAATATATAATACTTTGCTATTTTATACAATACTTTACTTTTTATACTATATAACTTTAAATTAAATGTAAAAGCATTTTTTGCATCTATTGCAGTAGTAAAAACATATCTTCAAAAGAAGAAAAAGAATACTATTTGTAGATATAAAAATACAAATAAATCCAAATAAGTACTAATCAAGAGATTAAATAAAAAAATTAACAAATTAGGTTCTTGATAAAAGTAAAAAGGTTTTTATTTTTTGACATTCAAATACTTTTGGTGGGTATGTGATCGCTATGGATTTGAAACATAAAAAAAGAGAAGGTCTTGGTATCGTTGAGCTTAAAAGATACTCAACAACAAACACCAAACCTGATATGGAGTTCAAAAAAGACATATCCTTATTATTGAGAAAGCTTCCAGAAAGTACGAGTACTGTTTTCATACCTTTTAAGACTGCGCAGATAACCGAAGAAATCTCAAGAAAGGAGATACTTGTATTCAAAAGACATCCAAATGGAGGTGGATGGGTTGAAGATTCAGCCTATATAGATCCTATGTTCATAGTAAACAAGGACTCGATTGTTTTTGGCAACTCAGAACTTAAGGGGTCAGGTTCTATAATTGGAAGCGTACTTGAAAATGTAAAACTTCAATCCGGAGCTTCTGGGTCTATCAAACGGTCTTAGATCGTATCGTTATTTTGTTTGTCCTTTCTTTTCTCCTTTATTTTTACTAATGCATCAAGAAGGTCAGTTTCGTCATCATTCAAAAGAGTGTTGAATTTATATTTTAACGCACGGACTTCATCATCATTTAGAAAAACGTAAAGCGTGTCATTTTGGTTTATCTGTCTTCCATAGGTTGCACCATCGACTGAAATAGCAACGCTATCACCAGCCTTGGCCTCTTGCATGCTTATCCCATTATTTTGTATTTCTTTGATTCTACCTACAATATCTCCAAATTCATTAATCAATTGCGTCCCTGGCTTTATCCTGCCTCTCTTTACGTCAGCTCCGAAGATAGCCGGATGTGAAACTCTAAAGCAGTGGTTTGGCAAAAGAAAAATAGCACCTGGGAAGGTTAAGGCCTTTTCAAGGAGCTCCTTTCCGCGTTTTTTCTCATTGTCTAGCCATTCCTTATACTCCTCTATTATTCTGTATATTATTTGTCCTTTAATGATCTTTATTCCTGTTGCATAAGACTCTTGTTCTGCGTCATCCTCTATAGAAACATTGAAGGCCATTACTACTGCAGAATCAGAGTCAACGGCTCTCATGGAGAATGCGTCCATTACATCCCTTTTAGTTACCTTGCCTATCTCCTTTTTACTTATCTTGACATTTATGCTAGATAGAAGCTTTGAGATTGCCTCTATTCCTCCTATCGAATCAGCTTTAAGTATGACTCCATTTTTCTCCACCTTGAAGACCTCCTGCATCTCCGATTTTATCTCATTCTCATATCCTTTTTTTTCAACAGAGATAACCAGAGAACCTGGCAATGCTTCTTCAAGACCGCTTCCGCTTATCTTAATTCCAGAAGCTGCGCTTACCGACTCGATATTATAAAACTTATTAGATGACTCTCTTAGCTCCTGCAATGGCCTAGGCTTCAATAGAGCCTTGATTTTAGAGCTCTTTATTCCAGTTTCAGTTGCAAATGCTATGGTGTCATTCACCTTAAAGCTTCCGTTGTATAGTATGACATCTATGGTGCAGCCCATTCCTTTCTCTTCCTTTCTTTCAAGTATGCTTCCTACGCCTGCGCCTTCAACCTCTATGTTCAATCGCATCTCTAGAAATCTTTGGGCTAAGCCAGTAACGTACATGAGCAGTTCTGCTACCCCCTCTCCTGTTTTAGCGCTAAGCGGTATTATCACTATCTCTTTCTTGAAGTCCTTAACTCTATCAAAGCGCTCGGCGTTGAAGCCTAGCTCGCTAAGCTTTCCTATGAGCTCATATATCTTAGCCTCTGCCTCATCTCTAACTAAGGTATTTTGCTTTTCTATTGATTCTATAAAGCTAGCCGTTCCTTGCGATCTCCATCCTGTTATAAGATCTATCTTATTTGCCGCTATTATGAATGGTGTCTTATACTCCTTAAGTATCTCTAATGCTTCGTAGGTCTGCGGCTCAAAGCTTTTTGTTACATCAACAACAAGTATCGCAAGATCAGCAACAGATCCTCCTCTTTTTCTAAGGTTTGTGAATGCTTCATGGCCTGGTGTATCTATGAAAAGAAGACCAGGTATAGTAATATCTATATTCATTTTCTTTATAAGCGCTCCAGAACTTTTTTTTATTACATCTATTGGAACCTCGCTAGCACCAATATGTTGCGTTATGCCTCCAGCTTCCCTATTTGTAACCGCTGTATTTCTTATTCTATCTAAAAGAGAGGTTTTTCCATGGTCTACGTGACCCATCACTACTATTATAGGCTGTCTAATCATCTTATTCCCTTAAGGATATGCTATATATAGATTACCGAATAAAACTATATAATAATAACTAATTAGGTAAGATAATGGAGAAAGCATTAGTACTGATAAAACCAGATGGAGTTGAACGCGCAGTAATAGGTAAGGTAATTGCAAGGTTCGAAGAAACGGGACTTAAGGTTGTAGGCCTTAAGATGATTAAAGCTTCTGAAAAACAGGCCGGGTCTCATTATGCTAATGATAAAGAATGGCTTCTTAGCGTAGGAAAAAAAGCAAGGCAGTCAAACATAGAAAAAGGCATTCCAACAACAGAGTCTGAGATGGAGATAGGGCTTAGAATAAGATCCCTTCTTATAAAAGAGCTTTCAAAAAGTCCTATAGTCGCTATGGTTCTTGAGGGCAACGCTGCAAACGATGTAGCAAGAAAGATCGCAGGTTCAACAGAACCTAGAAAAGCAGATCCTTCAACAATAAGAGGCTCTTTGTCTATAGATACTTACGGGGCTGCAGATTCTGGAAAGAGGCCAATAAGAAATGTAGTTCATGTATCTGAAAATAAAGAAGCTGCGGAGAAGGAGATAAAGGTATGGTTTAGTGAATCGGAAATAAATAAATACAAAAGATGCGATGAAGATATACTTTATTGATCTAACTGTTTTTCTAAAATAATTACCTGGCACTGCACTTATTTATCTCTATTATTTATTTTATTTATTACTCTATTTTAATACTTCTGATATTTACCGTATTTTTTAAAAACTTTGAATCTATTTTTAAACTACACATTCTATCTAAAAATCTAGAGTTTATGAACAAGGTCTAAGATAAATATTTAAATATGAGAATTGCACCCAATAATAGTGTGATATAATGATATTCGGAATGAAGACAAGAAAAACAATTCAAGTTCAGTTCAACGAGGTAAGAAATAGCGGAGTTTTCATAGCCCAGACAGAGGCAAATCAGAAAAACTCAATGAGTCTACTTCAGCAGAACGGTTTCAGGGCATTGACTTATCAAGAGGCACTTGTAAAAGTAGACCAGAATCCAAAACTTAAGGAACAATTGAAAGGAAAACGGTTCTATCTCGAAGGAAAAGGCTCTTATCTTTCAGGATATTATACCTTCAATGAAAAAGGGAAATTGAATGAAGGAAAAGGAGATATAGAAAAGACTGTTTTTGTTTGGAAAGGCTCTGAGCCGCTATCGCTCTTACTGCATTCGTTCAACTACTACGGCTATCCCAAAGGTGGGCTCTTTGTCCTTGATGCTAACTGCAACCCTTCTGCTGTTGCCCGGGTGGTGGTTGGGGTTCGCACCGACCATGAAGTGGCCACGCCGAAAATCAAAAGCCTCATAAGGTTCAAAGATCGCTCCTGAACTAAAGGGGAAGTTCAGAACAGCAGTCGCCAAAGTCGAAGGTGTACTCGATTATGAGGTAAATTATCTTAAGGAAGTTACGCGACATAATGAAAACTATTAAAATACCTGTTATGTCTGTCCAGTGTTTGAAGTAAAGTTCTTGTGGTACTTCTTATCCACTCTGTTCATAGGTTATGTATCGTTGTTCTAAACGATAATATCTCTATTGCCATACTTTATAACTTTTTTGTACAGCTAAAATATCCAGCAAAGTATTACCATCCTTTATATAATAAAACCCCTGCGGTGGCGTAAATTTGGGTATCTTCTGGCGCAAAAACGTAAGTGCAATCTGTTTTTCATATCTTATCGGGTTGTTAAGTCTTATTGCGCATCCTCTCTTATGGCCAATAAACACTCTCCTAAGATCATCTGCCGTTTCCGTTACCTCATTTAAGGTATGCTCTATAATCTGATCTACTGTTTCGTATACAATCTTTTCTATCACTGCTTCACCGACTATTGCATGAACTTTAGCCGAAGCATAAAGAAAAATTCTTGCGTTATCCTCAGCATGCATATTAACTCGACGATACTCCCATTTCTTGTTTCCAAAGAGTATGTTATAAGCATGGATCGGTTTTATTGCTAATAAAACATTCTTTCTTGAAAAGTTTTTGGAGTTACTTGAAAGTGTCAAATCTTCTGGCCATTTTTCTAAATCTTCTTTGAGTTCAGTTGCCATTGCAAATCACTGATTTTGATAAAGAAGCAAATATTGTTTATGGATATATAGTTCACATGGTAATAGCTTACTGCAGCCCTAGTCTAGCTTCTTCTGTAATCATCTCCGGACTCCACGCAGGATCCCAAACAAGATCTATATTCACTGTACCTACTCCTTGTATGCTTTCTGCTCTTAACTGTACATCTGCAAGTATTATACTGGTAACTGGGCACATTGGGCTTGTCATAGTTATTTTTATATCAATATCCTTGCTATTGCTTATGTTTATCCCATAAATCAATCCTAGGTCAACTATATTCAATCCTATTTCCGGATCTACAGTATTCTTAAGTGCATTTATTATATCAGCTACAACTACCATGCTTCTACCTCCTTACTTACTAATCTAATTTTGGGCTTTAGGTATAAATAGTTTCACTACTCATTCAAATCGTAGTTATATGTCTCTAACTATATACTATTTTTCATTTGCTTGAGTTTTCAATACCTATACTTTTTGTTGTATTTGTTATCTCTACATTTACTGTATGTGGATATGTGGCATTAGTTGTCAATATGCCTATTTTTGAGTTAGTTATAGTGGTATTATATATTGAAAGACCCTTGCCATTGCTTATTATTGCAGTGTTGAAGTTGTCCAAATAGCAATTTTTAATTGTTATATCTGATGCATTTACATTTGCAAATGTGCCACCGCTTGTTGAGTATATAGTATGTCCATTGCAGTCTATAACGCTTCCATCTGAGTTTGTTGAGTTCTTGTCGCTAATTGTATAACAGGTGTTCCCATAACTATAAACCATATCACTTTCAAATGTTATTATTCCTGGGCTGGCAAAACTTAAACACTCTAAATTAGAAGAAGGGTTTATTGCTACAATCCAGCTGCATCCTGATTTGCTTATTCCATTATCTATTCCAATCTTATTTGAATAAAAGCCTGCGCTGTTTCCTGCACAGTAGTAATCGAAAATTCCATTATTTAATGCGGTATTGTTGTTCACTAAATTATTTGTCGAGTTTATAAACGTCAAGCCATAATCTGGGTTATGCAGTCCTGTGTTTTTTGAAATGATGCTTTCGTTGATCTTATTGAAAACAAATCCGCTAGAACCATAAAGGCCTTGGTCTGCAGTGTCTCCATTCACATTTAATCTACTTCCATCTGATACATTAATTCCTGAATCGACAAAAGATATTACTTTTGTATTTCCTATACTTCCATAACTTATATTTGAATATGTTGCTCCATAATACACTCCAGTTATGCTTGTGTTTTGCGTATTTATCTCATTTGCGTTATCGGCATAAATTCCATACTTATAATTCTGTATATTGCAACTTTTCATACTTACATTGTACTTTCCATTGTCAATTATTCCATATCCTTGGTTATTTCCTATAATTTGTTTTCCGTTGCAATCAAATATTATATTTGGTGCTGCTATTGTAAAACATGTATTTTGTGAAGTAACATTGTCATAAAGCTCATAACTTCCAGATATGCTTATCGTGCCACACTTAAAAACAGGTATTTGTGCTAGAGGTGGAGGCAAAAGCGTGCTACATTGTGAAGATAACCATTGGCAATCTGTAGTTCCACAGCTTATATTGCTTGCAGATCCTATATTTGAATTATTATATGAGTTTGCTGGACAGTAAAGATCAGCTCCACTGTTTCCTTCTGTTTTTAAGAGATTGAAAACATTGGACTGACCATTGTCAAAATAAATACCATATACATTATTTAATATGGTATTATTTTTAAATTCAAATCCAGTAGTACTATTCTCATATACTCCTATATTGTTGTTCATTTCAGTAGAGTTTGATAAAGCTCCTGCAGTTGAGTTTTGAATATAAATTCCTACTCTGCCGTTTTTTGCATTTAAGTTATTAAGATAGGTATTTATTGAGTCGTTTACAAAGACTCCATAGGTATCATTTTCAAAGTTACAATCATTCAATGTTGTGTTGTACTTGTTACTTATTAAAATACCATAATCGGCATTGCTTATCGTCTTACCATTACAGTTCAATCTTACATTAGGCGAGTTTATATTTATACAAGGATAACTCACAAAAGACGCATTCACATAATCTTCAAGATTTAGATTGCTTGAAAGGTTATAAGTTCCAAATGAGCTTATAGATCCACAAGAGTTTATATTCTTTCCAAGATTTATGTTCTCTATATCATAAATTAGGTTATTTGTGCACTGCGCAAAGTTGCAATAATCGTTTGTTTGGCATGAGCTTGAAAAGAAGTTATTGCTGTTCCTAAGATTCGCGTTGCTTGCGCATATCATATCTGTAGGATTTTCAATAAATATATCCTGTTTGAAGCTATTTCCACTTGAGTTCAAAGAAAGTCCATAATATGCATTATTTATAAATGTCGTTGAAATAAAGTTATTATTTCCCCCATTTTGTACGTTTATGCCTCCAGAACGGCTCTGCGAACCATAAATGATGTTGTTTTCTATATTATTATTAAAAGCATCGCTTAATACCAAATCTGACAATGTGGAGTTTGATATTTTCACACCATTTATGGTAGAAGCAGATGTATTGTTAAGGTAAATGGAGTAAGAAAATCTAGATACATTCAAATTGCTTATTGTGACATTTGCTACCTTTGAAATAAATATTCCGTATGTGTATGGCGGAACATTTACGTAAGGTCCATTTCCACGTAAATGATAGTTATTTCCGTTTATTCTTACGTTGCTTGAAAGTATTTCTATGCAATCTCCGCTTTGTTTTGTTGTTGTTATATTCCCTTCAAAAGAGTAGATGCCTGGTGAGGTTATTGCAGTACAGGAATTTATAGTTGTTCCTGACTGTTGTGAAATAACCGTTGTAACAACAGAACTGCTGCTATTTGTTCCATTTGATATTATTGTAGTTGTAAATACCGTTGTATTATTATTTTTTATAAGAAAAAAGTAAGCAAGCCCTACTGCTATTAAAATAATTGCAACTCCAAGTACAATGACCGTTACATTTTTATTGCCTTTGCTTTTTATAGGCTTTTGATTCTGTTCTATTTGAGGTTTATCGCCTTGATTATTAATCGAACCTTTATTATTTTGAGATTGAGCTGATTGAGTTTGATTATCGGTACTGCCTGCTGACCAGTTCAGTTCATTTTCATTTAACTCTGGATTATTTGTATTATTATCTACCATAAACGCAAACATGAAATCATTCTATAAACTTATAAATTGTTAACAACTCAAAAGTATTTATACCATACGATATAATATATCATTAATAATTATTATTTAAATAGCTATATATTAAGTATTTATTTAAAATCAGGCCCCAGTAGCTCAGTAGTAGAGCGCTTGTCTCGTAAAAACTTTTAAGAAAAGTTTTATCAAAAATAAACGGGAAAACAAGAGGCCGAGGGTGCGATTCCCTCCCGGGGCTAAAACCTATATACCGTCTAACCTCCGGTTGCTTATATATTAAAGTAAGAATCTCTAGATAAAATCGTTTGTGTATCTCACTTTTTGAAAAGATAGCTTAATTTAGGATGTTCCTTCAAAAGTTCCTTTTTCAAAGGTTGTTTCACATAAGGAATTTGCTTTAATGCAGCATTTATTTTTCTATCCCAGAACAGTTGTAATTTTTTTGGGGCGGGTGGCCTGAATATTGATTTTCCCATGCAGTTTTTTTCACCACATTTGCAGCCACCTACAAAGTGAAGTTCTTCTTCATTCCCTTGTCTGTAATCTGATGTTGCCTCTTCTCCTTTTTTGATATCTCTAATCACAATGCCAAAACCACTATCGAAACTGCGACCAGTACCTAGTATATTTGCATTGCAGGAATGATTATCATACATTAGTCTCTTATCACAAAATTTAGAGTATAACCCAGATTCTTCTACTATTTCATGATCCATCAGGAATTGTATATCCTTTTTGGATAATTTAGCAAGTTCTTTTTTGGAGTAAGTACCACATTTTTTGCACTTGAAATTTATGATTGTACCTTTAGGTATAAATTGAGTTGCAAAAAGAGCCTTCCCATATCCATATTTCTTAGCTGCCTTTATTTTGAATAAGTCTGCAATCATATTACCACCTTTTGAATAGATAACTTAACTCAGGATGTTCTTTTAGAAGCTCCTTTTTCAAAGGTTGTTTTACATTTGGAATCGACTTTATTGCAGAACGTATTTTAACATCCCATAATCGGCGCAGTTTTTTAGGTGCTGGGGACTTATAAGTGGTATTTTTTATGCAGTTCTTCTCGCCGCATTTGCAACCTCCATCAAAATGCTTTTCTTCATTAAATATTCTATAATCTTCTGTCTGCTCCTCGCCTTTTTTGATATCCCTTACAACAATATCGACTTCATTACCAAGATCCATAACGTTTGCATTGCAAGAATGGTTATTGTACAACATTCTATCATCGCAATATCTTCCATGGTTATTGTAAAAACGTAATTCAGTTTTAGATAATTTGGCTAACTCTTTTTTCGTATTAAGTCTTTTGCATTTCTTGCAATCAAAATATACAATGGTGCCCTTAGGAATAAACTGTGTTGCGAATAAACCTTTTCCCTTGGCGCCAGCGTCCTTTATTTTAAATAAATTAGCAATCATGCATCATTCGCTCAAGCAAAGTATATAATATTTTCTATTTTTGTATAGTTACTAGCTCTAAGTGTATTAAATATGCCCTGTGCCAACAGCAACCGCACTCACCCCGAGCAACACACCGATTTCGTGGTTGGATTCCACGTCTTATGTCTCAATATATGAAAGTTATTCTTTTGGATTCCACTGTGTCCCAGCATATATATCTAGAGGATAAAATAAAGGTAGAAAATTATATATTATCTGAAGATAGTAAGAATCTACCTAAGAAATAACAACTCGATACTACATTAAAAATTGCCTTCATCTGTAACTTCTATAATAATTCTATTCGGCCCTCCGTCTGACCATTTTACAAGCGTATCTTTGCCAAGATATTTCAAACATGCTATCTCTCTAGAAACAGTAATGAGAACTGCTTGTTAGACAACTGCATAACAACGCGCATCTTATCTCTGGATTAGATCTTATGTCGCCTTCTTTTCCTGTATTTTACGAGCTCATTTTCTATAAAAGACTTTAATAAATTGGTTGTATTTATGATTAGTGGATAATACACTGGTTACAACCAAAGGGCCTGTAACTTCGGACAGCGGGGCTCTTTCGGGGCTAATCCTAACAAAGTTAGAGGGGCACTTCCTCTATTTTTCTTATTGTAGTTGGACCTGCTTTCATTATTGAATGTGGGGATTGTTTTGCTAACTTAATTGCTTCGTTCATATCTTTAGCAGTTATAATCATATAACCGCCCAAATCAATTTTTTGCGGTTTATTATCCAACACAAGTTCTATTTGGGATGACAACCCCGTTATTTACAATAATATTAATTTTTGTTTTTGTAATCATTATAATAATAACAAAATTAGGTTTTAATAAAGTAATTAAAAGCTATTCGAGCGGAGGCGGCTAATGCTTAAATGTTTTTATTCGCATCAATTGTGGTCCCTATTACCTTTTCATTATTTATGGCACTTTTCAATCTATTATTTGAAGAAAGATTAATTATCTGGCATATGGCTCCTGTTTCCTTTGAGATGTTGTATAAGTACTGTATCTTTGTTTTCATTCCTCCAGTTACATCTACCTTTGTAGAGCCTCCAGCGTATCCAATGATCTCATCTATGTTTTTTTTATTGACCTCTTTTATTAATTTTGCATTATGGTTTATCTTAGGATCAGAATCAAAGATGCCGTCTACATCGGTTCCTATTATTATTTTTTTAGGCTTTGTTGACTTTGCTAAATACCTAAAAACTTCCTCAGTTGAACCTATGCATACTCCTTTTGAGCTGTCTATTATGACATCTCCATATGTTATTGGAAGAAATCCTAGCTCAAGTGCTTTTATCATAGGAGCAATGTCCCATCTTTCTATTCCACCATCTTTAGAAAGCGCAGCGGTAGAAGGAGCAAAGGAGAAAGGATTAAGGTGGGTTTTCAATGCACATTCAACGACTATCCTATTTAGTTTAGCTGCAGCGTTCTGCGTAACACAAGCACCAAAAACGCTTTCATCGTTAATTATGCCCTGATTTACTTTATATTTATGGGCCGGAACATGGGCAAACGAACCGCTTCCATGTCCTATTATTATCTTTTTTGTCTTTAATAAAGGTTTTATCTCATTGAAGATTCTTTCTATCTCGTTTTCTTTAGCTACACCTTCTTTGTTAATATCAGTTATGACACTTCCTCCTAATTTAATCATAATACTTTCCATGCTATTACCTATTTTTATTTATCGGAGTTAGTTTTTCAGTGTCGATCAACGACTCTTCTATTTTTGCTATTCTTGGTCCATCTCCCATTCTTGATTCTATTATATTTTTAACTCCAAAAAGCTCCTCGAGCATCTTTATTATTTTGCTTCTATGTGCTTCTGTAGTTATTATATGTGCATTAGGTCCTGCATCAAAGGTATATCCTGCAATGTACTTTCCATTTTTCTGCGAGTCGTTTAGTTCATGAATTTTATAAATTATCTCTTTAGATGAATCATTGAGATACATTATTGGAGGCCATGTATCGAGCATAGTTGCATGCATATTGTTGCTGTCTCTCATTATTGTCCTAGAAAGCAGGTCTATGTCCTTATTCTTGATGGCTTTTTCAATCTCTCCTATATTTTTTTCAGCAAATGCTGGTCTTTCTTTATAAAGAGTGCTTGTTTTTACTGTTGTCTCATGGCCTTCACTTGATGATACCTTTTTAGTTTTAGAGTCTACTATTGCTATTATATCTATAAGCTCTTTCCAATGATCTTTCTTAAACATTTGTTCAGCATAGGAATCAATACCATCTTCCATGCTTCCTTTATGCCATTTAACTATACCTCCATATAAACTTCTACACGCGCTTCCGCTTATCTGTCTTGCCATGATCGAAAGTTCTTTGGTATTCATCTTCAAAGCAAGTGCTTCATTTAAGGCTATCACCAATGCTGCTGCTCCAGAAGCGCTCGACGCTATACCAGCTCCTGATGGAAAGTTATTCTCTGAAACTATCAGCGCATGATCGTTAATTTTAGAAAGTGATCTCATCTTGTCTAATATTGCATTCATATATCTTGATTTTTCTGAGACCTCTTTAGCAGCAGATATATTTTCCTCAATCCCATTTATAAAAACGGTGTCCTTTTTAATTTTACTGGAAAAGACAACGCTTGTGGTTGTTTTTACAGTTTCATCTAATGTCATACTAATACTTGAGTTGTTTGGCGTATTTAGGCCTGTATAATCCCTCTTGCCCCAGTACTTGATAAAAGCTATGTTCGGGGTTGCTATACCTGTTACAATATTTATTTTTGTCATATCTTCACTGTTATACATTAATAATCTTATATAATTAAATACTATTTAATTAAACATTGGCAAATTAAATAACTTTCGTTGTTGAGCAATATTGGGTTTTGTCGGTTTAATTTTATTTTTTAAAAGTTAGACGTTATAACTAAATTTTACTTTTAAACAAATCGCAATTATGTGGGGCAACAATCTGCAACAATCAGATACAAAACCTTATAAATTCTTATATCATATATTTTTTAATGGTTTTAGAATGGCAGTTACAAAAGATAATCAGTCGCCTCCTGTAATTAATCCTGAGATAAAAGAAGCAGGCAGGCTTGGATATAACGGTACATTAGTGTGGATAGGCGGTTCTATAATTCTAGCAATAATTTTTGTGGTAATAACTATAGTATTTCTAGCGTCTTCTGTGCTTTCAGGTTCACAATTATCTGATATTTCATCATCTGCAATATCTGTATCATTAATTAAAGACATTCTTTCAATTATAATTACATTTATAGGACTTTATCTTATAAACTCTGGAGTCCAGAAATTATCTGTACTTTACAAAGATCCTTCAATAAAAAAGAATTTTATGATAAGTTTTGGAATAATTATATTATCCTTAATAATATCTATGTTTTTGAGTGTTTATGTAATAATTAGTTTAAATAATATTAACATCGGAAGTGCTTTAACAGGAACGTTGGGTAGTGCGTTTGGATTATCTATACTTACCTTGGTTATAGATGTTTTGCTTTCTATAATATCATATTTATTCATGTACAAATCTTATGATAAAATCTCAAAGCTTACTGGCAGAAATGAGTTTCATACCGCTGGAATAATCTTATTAATAGGTGCAGTGCTCACTGTAATTTCAATAGGCGGTATATTAATTTTCATAGGCGCTGCATATGCTGGTTATGCGTGGTATAAACTTAAGAGCGGCGAAGATGTTTCATCTCCAAAATCAAACTCTAAAACAACAGAAAGCACTTCACCATTAAGTTATTGAATTTGTGGCATAACGTAATTGGTATAAATATGCAATTACTAGTAACTACTGGTAAATTACTCTGGCATTTACTTTGTAGGTAATTATTTTTATGTCCTTGTTTTGTTATTAGGCTGGTAATTTTTGTTGTTATGATTATTTTACAAAATCAGCTTGATCACTACTGTCTTTTGCTCCACTTTCTGAAATCTTAGCCTCTATACATACAAAGCCTTCTTTTTGTAGCTCATTCTCGAGTTTTTTATCATACTCTTCAAGAAGCGCTATGGCAACGCCCCCTCCGCCTCCGCCACTTAGTTTTGCCCCATGAGCACTGTATTTTTTTGCAATATTTACTGCCATGTCTAATCCATCGCTTGATACCTCTAGTTTTTTTAATAGTTCATGATCTTTGTACATTACTCTTCCAAGCTCCTGAATTTTGTTGTTTGCAATGGCATCTAGACCTTTTACTGAGCACTCATTAATCTCATCAAGTATTTTCTCAGTATACTCCTTTTTTTCATTAAGCAGCTTGGTAACTCTTCCTACAGTTTCAGAGGTGGGCTTTTTAGGTCCGGTATTTATTACAAGAAGCTTAGGGCTGAATCTAAAGTCATGCTTTACAAAGCCATTCTTGAGGTTGAAGCTCACATACCCTCCGTAATAAGCTGTGCTAACATCTATTCTTCCTGCCCCCTCGTTTTTATGCGATACTCTCTCGCCATCACGCGCAAGCTCTATCGCATCCATATCCTTAAGATTGATGTTGGCCAGCTTGCATAAAAGCATGGTAAATGCTATGTAGCATGAAGCGCTGCTGGCTAGCCCGCTCTGTTTAGGTATCTCTGAGCTTATCGTTATGCTTCCATTAGGCATAGTTGCATTAAGCATAGCCATATGTTTTTTATAGAAAATAGCTGCCATAGTAAGATATGGCAGCAGCGTTTCATCAATATCCGAACATTTTTTAATATACTCATCTAAGCTTGTTCTTTTATCATATAATTTGGCAAGCTTGCTTAGCATTATTTTTTCAACTAATATCTTTTTGTTGTAATCTTTAAGCTCAAGCTTCAAGCCTTCTTTTGCATCTGAGCTTACAAATGAAGCGGTAGCATAAAGTTTCAATGCAGCTGCAACTGCCATTTTTCCATGTACTACTGCATGCTCTCCTAAAAGCTTTACTACGCATGGAGCATTTACTTTCATAAATTCAACATCTTATAATTATCTATTAATTTATCTAATTATTTTTTTATTTATTTCTCTTGTTATTGTCTTTATTGTTCTATATACTCTTCTGTATAGTGTATAATGTTTAGTTATATAACTACCATACTTGCTCTATAATCATTTTGCTTTGTAGTTTTATACTAATATCTTATTATCCTAATCTTTGATATGTTACTCCTCTTTTAAGCGATTCTAGTAGTTTTTTCTCATCATCAAAATCAGAGGCACTTCTCTTTTTAAATTCTTTAATAAAAAGATGTAGCTCCTTCCATCCATGGAGTTTTGCTACTGCAGCTGCATTGAGGTGTTCATCATTTTTTATATCTTTTTTAGCTCCTTTATCAAGAAGAAGTTTAACATCTTGTGTCCTTCCATTTGCCGCTGCATGCATCAAGGCTGTCCAACCATTTTTATCTACTGCATCTATATTTCTAATCCCAATAAGTATCAGATTAGAGCAGCCTATATTTCCATTCCTTGCTGAATACATGAGTGGTGTAAGTAAGTTCTTATCAGATAATTCAAGATTGGCATTTAATTTTATTGCTATCTTAAGCCCTTGAAGATTTCCATACTCAGCCGCATAACTTGCTATTGTTCTACCTTCTCTATCTTTAGAATTTATGTCTATTTGATCAAGGTTGCGTCTAATTATAGATACTACGCTGTTAAACTCTTGAACCCTGGCAAAGTGTAGCGCTCCGCCATTTATTATCTTCTCCACTATTCCACTATATTATCAAATCACAAAACCTTAAATCTTTTTTGTTGCAGTTCGTTATTTGTATGTTATGAAATATTTATTTATGGTCTAATAATAGTGAAAATTTATAGCATATACTCCTTATAATACCGTGTTAAAAGTATGTATTTTATATAGCATAAAACGTTCATGCTTTCCTATACCTAAAAATAGTAAAGCATATTAATCTTAAAATATATACAATTCGACTATTGTTTTTGTGATATTTGATTAAATGAAACAAAAAATGGTCCATAACAAATCAAGACCTCATGCTTTTGTAGATAAAATAAACGACAATACCGTAATGGAACAATTTAAAGACAAAACTCAGGACAAAACTCAGCTTGTAAAACCAGCCATTTCAATAAATGTCGAAAATCATGAAGATACATCTAGTAACTCTAATACTCTTACATTTGTAGAGTTATGTTCATTAATGCGCACCCACGGATATAAATTAAGAACCCATATAAATGTCTTAAAAAAAGATCCTGAAGCTAAAAAAATGATTTATCCGGGATTTAACGGTAATCCTCGTTACGATTATAAATTTGTAGAACTTATCCGATCTCATTTGCGCGACTTAAAGCTTAGGCCTTCTGAGGGATGGCTCTCAGAGTACGAAATAAAACGTGAATTAAATTTAGGAAATCCGCATGCTCCTAATTTATTACTTAAAAAACTTTTAGAAGAAGCAGTAATGCAAGGAATAAAAACAGAAATTATTAAAAAAAAGACCGATGTACTATATTATGAACCAGAAATATTGAAATTTTTAATGAAAAATTTATCTAAACTTTCAGAAGTTAGTGCAGTTAAATTAAAACAGAACGATAAATGGCCTACTGAAGAACAGATTTTTGATTTGTTCAAACCAATTTCTACAGAAGAAAAAGCAAAAATGCTCGATATAATCCTTTATTCAGATAAGTTATATGGTAATAGATACTCAAATAAAATCGATTCTGAGCTTAAAAAACATAATCCTAAGGCTTTGTTGAACATTGGTAGAAATGTTGTAAATGAGCTATACTCTAATGACTTTGCGGATAACACTGCGTTTCTTAATACTTATTCTACTTACTTAAAAGCTGCAATCTTCTATGTAGGTATATTCGGATCAGATTACTTTGATCATAATGAAGCTTTTACTTCTTCAATGAAATATGCCATGAGACATTTAATTAAAAAAATAAGCGCTTCTAGCCGTTCGTCTCATATCTTTGCAAAGAAAACAATTACGGCAATAATAAATTTAGACCTTCAAAATCCTTCTGATCCAACAATCCATAAAACGGCTAAACACATGTGTGCGGCATTTCTTTCAGGAATACGATTTGGAATAAAAAAGAAACTTCCAGAAGATATTACTATCCCTATATATGAACATTTTTTTGCAAAAAATCTCAATACTTGGAGTCGTTTTGATTTTATCTTCGCACAACTTTTATCTGAGTTCCTTCCAGAAAAGCAACAAAAAGATCTTGATAAATTATGTGAAATATACGGGGATGAAAGATGGTTCAACATCCGTTCGTAATACATGTATAATTTATGAATATATTTATATTTAAAATATTTAACATATTATGAGAGTTGGGTAATTTAATGAGTATTTTGGTAAAAAAATCTGAAAAAGAAATAAGAGATGAAGTTGTATCTGCTACCATTAGCCTTTATTCAAAAGGTCTAAACTCTACATTATCAGGTAATGTAAGTGCAAGATTAGGCGAAAACACAATGTTGCTCACTCCTACTGGCAGTACTGGAATACTAAAGGGCAGTATCAGACCTGATCAGTTAAGCATTGTAACATTAGATGGCGAGTTAATAAACGGACCTAAAAATTCTTCCGAATGGCGCGTACATGCAAAAATATACAAAGAAATGCCAAAAATAAACGCAATAGTGCATCCTCATCCTATCGATTCTATTTTTTTTGCAATGAATAATGATATCTCTAAAACTTCTTTAATTCCTGAGATCTTTGTAGAGTTGGGTGAAGCAAGATATTATTTAGGTTCTAGTAAAGCTCCTTATGTTGGTATTTCAAAAGGCGCTTCAGGATCGCAAGAACTTGCTGACGATGTTTTTTCAGAGATAAAAAGAAAAGAGGTCTCAATAGTTATAATGGAAGGACACGGCACAGTTGCAATAGGTACAAATATGGCCGAAGCATTGGGCAGGGCTGAACAATTAGAGTATTACGCAAAGATAAGCAATATGAAAACTGCTCAAAAAAGATAAATAAATTATTAAAATATTTTTCATTTTTTAAATTTAATTTTTTAAAATTTTGTTTTATAGCCTGAAAAACAAATATTTAAATATGTTTGTATTAAAAAAAAAGAAAAGTATTTATATAACCTGGTTCTAATGCTTTTATGATTTGGTATTAAACAGAGGGTTTCGGTGTGGAGATCGAGCCTTACATTATTAATTTTCTTATACAGGAAACAAAATATCAATTCTATATTACATTTAAAGGTTTGGAAAACCGTGGAGGTAACTTTAATGGAGAATAAAGGAATTTTGAGGAATAAAGGAGTATTTTTTGTAATGGCTCTTCTGAGCGTAATGATTATAAGTGTTATAAATGCAAATTCTGTTTCATTTACAACAACCGGACCATACTTAAACTCATTTGAGGTCGGTCAAACCGTAAATGGAATAATCTCAATTTCAGGAAGCAGCATAACTGGGATCAATTCGTTTACTCCTCCAAATTTAACCTTTACATCAAATTCTCCTGATGTAAACAATGCAATATCCACGTGTAATGCAAAAGGTTACTCAACATCTCCAACCTTTAATTCTGTAACAAATACGGTTACCTTTTCTTGTCCAGTAACATTTGAAACCTCTGGAAATTATTATGCAACTGTTTCTTATCAATTCAATAATTCTGTCACTTCTAATACAGTATCAAACACTATCGATTTTTATGTTAATCCTGCACCATCATTGACATTCACTCCAACAACTGGGCAGTTTGATGAGGGTCAGACAGTAACAGGAACAGCAACATTCCATGGAACTCCACAACCTTTAAATCCTTCAAATATTAAATTCACTTCAAATCATTCTGATCTATTTACGGTTGACCAGAGCAGTTGCAGTCAATCTAACATTTATATTTCATGTCCTATAACCTTTAATTCAGTATCGACATCAACAAATGCTAAAGTAACAGTTTCATATATGGATCAATATGGTGTAACAACCTCAAATACAGTGGCTTTAACTGTATATCCATTTTCAATATCTGCAGATCATACAAATAAAAATCTTGATATAGGTCAAAGTGCTACAATTAATTTGAATATAGTTCCTGGAAGTGGAAATTATTTGATATCTAACTCATTACTTTATAATGATAATAAAGTAGCATCTAATTCTGCATTAACAAATTCTTCTCAAACAAATTACAATTTCGCTCCAACACAACCTGGAACATACAACGCAATATTTACTTTAACCGATAAAAGTACTGGATACTCGATATCCACTTCATCAAATTGGACTGTATATCCTACTCCTGTTGTAAGCATAGCCGTAAGCAATGCAATAAGTACTGATGGTTCTTACTCAACAGATGCGGGACAGTTTCTTACGTTCCATATTTCATCAACAGGCGGTACAGGTGCTCCTATCAAGGTGTTCTTAAATTGTGATCCAACAAGCTTAGGTACATTCTTAGATTGTTATGCATCTAATTTTTATCTTGATACTATCTCTTATGGTCCTTCTGCAGTTGTATTATTAAATAGTGTAAATGGATTTTCTAACACAATATCATTGCAAACTATTAACTCTCCAGCTACTGATGTGAATATTACAGGTACCTTTAACGATACTGGAACTGCATATATCGGAACTCCAAAAAGATTTAATCTATCTCAGATTAATTTTAATACAGTTCAAACATTATTTGGAACACCTATGCCTATGGCTTCAAATACTGTAGTAGATCAAGGCCAATTTACATATATATCAACAACAGGTACGGGTCAAAGCGGTGTACTTCCATTTGTTTGGACATGGTTTAATTCATACAATGGCGGTAAATACTCTAAAACCTCAAGTTTACTATGTCCTACTGTTTCTGGTTCGGCAAGTTCAGTAAATACTAATACATTAACTGCATTTTGTAATTTTCAAACTTCAACTTCTACACCAATAGGTAAATATGACTTTGAAGTAAACACCACAGATGCGGCTAATTTCTCACTTTTCTCAGATGCACGTTTGGTTATAGTTAACAAAGTACTTTCTATTTCAGTGTCTGCAGCCAAAAAAACAATAGACGTAGGACAAAGTTCATTATTAACAAATATGACCAGTGGTGGAACAGGACCTTACTCTTATCAATGGTCGGAAGAAGCTCCAGGAGCAACTACCTTTACTAATATAACTGGCGCTACACTGCCTACTTATACTTTTGTAACCACTTCAGCAACATCTACTGGAACTTATAATTTTGAGCTTTTTGTAAAGGACAGTGCATCAACTCCTGTAACAAAAATATCAGCACCTGCTTCTGTTGTAGTTAATCCAGATCCTACTGTATCCATAACACCTGCAACAAATACAATAATGGACGTTGGTCAATCAGTTACATTTACAGCAACAGCAACTCCAGGAACAGGTTCACCATCAACCTATAGCTATCAATGGTATACAATTTCAGGCACAACAAATACAATAATAACTGGCGCAACATCAAATACTTACAGCTATACTCCTACTACAAATACAGTAATAAGATTAGGCGTTAACGTAATTGACGACGCAAACTTTATTACATACAGTACAAACATAGCTAATATAACTGTATATCCTACTCAAATAATTAGCGTACAAAGTCCATCAAACACATATATGGACGTAGGTCAATCTACAACATTGGTATCATCTGTTTCAAAAGGTACAGGTAAGTTTTCATATTTGTGGACAGTATCTCCACCAGGTAGTACCATATCATCATGTCCTGGACTCACATCAAGCAATGCAAATACTATAACCTACACTCCATCAAGCATAGGGCTTTGTAATATACAGGTGGCAGTAACTGATGTGGGTACATCTAGCTATGCAATACCACAAAGTACCGTAACTGGAATATTTATTCCAATAACAATATATTCTGCACCAACACTTTCAGATTTAACTCCAAGCAATGCAATAATAGATCTAGGTCAATCTGAAACCTTTAATGTAATAATAAACGGCGGAAGCAACAAAGACATGTCATTAGCATTATATCAATCACCACAGAACAATGTTTTAGAAGACATTACTGGTGCTGGAGATGGAGTTCAAACATTTAATAATTTTGTACCATCATTATCAGAAAATACATTCTATGTAAATGGGCTTGACGCAGGTGTAACAACGCCTTTTGATATTCCAGCTACAAACTTTGCATATATAAAAATTAATCCAACTCCAACATCATCTATAATTGCATCAAATAGTTCTATACATGCAGATCAAGAATCTACCTTAAGCAGCAATATCCTAGGCGGAACCTCACCATTTACTTATCAATGGTACATAAAGCTACCTGGTTCATCAACATTCACTGCAATTCCAAATGCAAACAAACCAACATTCTTATTCAACATATCAACAATGACAACTGGAGGTACATATTACTTCAGGTTAGTCTCAACAGACAGCGCGTCAACGCCATTTACATTTAACTCAACAAACACGGCCTTTGTTACTGTAAACAATACTTTTAAAACTAATAAGTTAGTTCTTGACGTTACTGCAAATATAATTAATGATCCTGACAGTGGCAACTTCGGTTACTGGGCACTTGATAACTTAACAAGAAATATGCAGGTTTGGCAAATATCAATTCCAGCAACTTCAGCTGATACTTACAATAGTTATGTAGCAAACATAATAGATAACGGCATAGCAACAACCTTTGCTGGTGCAATAAGTCCTGGTGTAGGTGTTGTAGAGCCTAATAATGGAGTTTCAACAATAACAGGTTATGAAGATTTAACCTTTAATGCAATCTTTACTCCTGGTAGTAATACAGTATATACAAATGGAAACGTTATAGCATCATTCAATAATGAGGGAACTCCATCATACATACTATTAGGTACATATTCAAATCAAGCTAAATCTACGTACTCTCCAGCTTCAACGTTTAGTCATTATCTAGACGAATACTTTACAATAAGTAATGCAGGAATAAACTTCCCAGCATGGGGCGATACATATACTTATACTGTATACCCTCCAAGTGGTCAGGTAATGACAGATAACAGTATATCAAACCCAAGTATAACTGGAGATATAATAACTTATACAGTTCCAACAGTCACGCTCTCACAACCAAGTGCTGCAATTCTAGATGGCGGCCAGAGCGAGACATACTCTGCTACTGTTTATAACGGTATTGGTTCATTTAAAGTAAATATATTCCAAAATGGTAATATTATACAAACAAATACATTAATTCCAAATGGATTAGGAAATGTAAATGGTAATACAATCTCATTTACATTTACTCCGCCTATAGGTACCAACACCTATTATATTTCTGCAAATGATCTTGGAGCTTCTGGTTATGTATTTAATTCATTATCAAATACTATAACTGTATATTCAGATCCTACCTCAATAACAAATATAATAACACCAAAGACTATGGATGTAGGACAAAGCATACCTGTATCAGTGTCAGTAACCGGAGGTACAGGAAAGTTCTCATACTCATGGGTCATAGCACCAGGAACATTTCCTACTTCATCATGTCCAGGCTTTACCTCATCAACAAGTAACTCTTTTGTGTATAAACCAACAGCAACAACGAGCAACTGTAACTTTGAGGTTACGGTTAAGGATATTGGAGTCTCAGCAGGAGCAACTCCTACAACACCATACACTGTAGCTTACGCATCTGCAGGTCCAATAAAAGTTTATGCAAACCTAACAAAAATAACATTATCTCCATTGGCTACTACGATGGATGTTGGTCAAGCAGAGACATTCACTGCAAATATAGCTGGAGGAACTTCAGCATCCAACTATGTTTATACTTGGTATGATAACGGAAATGCCATAACATCATGTACTACAAATACCTGTTTATATTATCCAAAGACATCCGGTACAAAAACTATATCTATAAATATACGAGATAGTGGTACAACAACACCTTCAGCAGAGCCTCCAGCAAATGAAACTGCATCTACTACAGTTACTGTATATGGTGCATTAGGTTCAGTTATTATAACTCCTATAAATCAAACACTTGATCTTGGACAGCACATAACCTTCACAGCAGCAGGGACAGGAGGTACTGGCGTTTACTCTTATAACTGGTATAACGACACTACTGGAACACCTAAATTAATATCTGGAGCAACATCAAATACCCTTACTATAACGGCTAATTCATTATCTGAATCAACAGGGGACATTACACTTTCTTCTGGAAATAGCATCTCTTATGGAAATTATAAGGTAGAGATAAACAGCATAACTCTTTCACCTGCAGAGGTAGGATTATCGGTATTCTATAATGGTGTATTAGCAAATACTATCTCGGTATCTGGCGATAATCTTCCATATTCGCCAAGCAAGCTTAACTTCTCTGTAGATGGTACCGAATTACAAGTAATTTTGAGTGGTCTTAAAGGTAGTGTATTTTTCGGCGCATATGTTAATGTAACTCTTCTATCTCCATATGTTTTCTACAGTTCAGTGACTGATGTAGGTACATCGGCAAATACAGTTCCAACAGAAACCTCAAACTCGATCTACGAAAATGTATTCATAAATCCAAAGCTCAATTTCGTATACACTCCAAGCAATATAATAACCGATGCGGGTTTTGGATATGGGGGCGATGTAAGCTTAAATATATTTAATGGAACACCACCATACTCTATATATGGCATAAATAGCGTTATAGACGGTCTACCACCACAGAATGGAATATTATTGTGTAGTGGTTATGCTATATCATTTAGCGTTTCTTGTTCATTTAGCACTTCTAAAAACGCTATACCAGGTAATTACATAGCATACATAACTGCAATAGATTCTTCAAATGGTTTGCCTATGGAAAATGTTACCAATGCAATACATGTGCAGATAAATTCTGATGTCAATGCGACATCTACTGGATTCATCTCTAATGTAATACTTGACCCAACGCAACAGTACACATATGCTGTTAATGCATTTGGCGGTACACCTCCATACGAATACAACTGGGACATAAACTATCCTGTACAAGAACATTATGGTTCATTTACATTTAATACGTTAAATAGTGAATCACCTGCAGAGTTTACAAATATAACTGTACTAAATGGCTGCGGAGGTTTATATGGTTCTGGATTTACTATTTCAAACAGCATTTGTTCATTTATTGCAAATGATCCAACAAACGGTTCTGTAAACCTTATAACTACCATAACTGATAATGCAATGTTTGGTGAATCATATACTCCAACCTTTGGAAAGGTACTTCTTAACTCAAACATAACTATTGAAAATACGCCTATAGTGACTATAACTCCAAGCAATATGTTGCTAGATCAAAATCAGTATGAAACTTACACTATCTCAGTAATGGGCGGAGCTGGTCCTTTTGATGTCAACTTATACAATACTACAAATGGCAAAGAAAAGCTTGTGGATACCTTTACAATATCTTCAGGCTCAAGCAATACAATAACATTCCAGGCAACAAAAATAGGAACATTCACATATAACGCAACTGCAATAGATCTTGGAACTACTACACCATTTACATTCAACTCAACAACAAGTACTATCTATGTTTCAAAACCACTTTCAAACACAAGTCTTAAAGTTAGCGGTTATTACTTTGACCAAGGTCAAACTGTAGATTTTGCTGCAAATTCGGTATCTGGTGGAACACCACCATATATTTACAACTTTGAAGCTACAAACGCAAATACATTGGAGAATTTCTTCACATGTGAATGGGGTTCAAATCAATGTTCATTTACTGCATCCCAAACAGGAGTATTCTATGGAAATGTATTGGTACAGGATAGCGCATCAACGCCTGAGGTTTCAGTTTCAACAAACAATGCCTTTTTCATAGTTAACAACAACTTTGAGGGGAACAGCAAGGCAAGCGCAACTGTAAATACAACAACATTATCATTAGGAAATTCAGTAATGATAAGTGGCAATATAATAGGTCTTGGAGGAACAGCTCCATATACTTATGTATTCACAGTTCATAATGAAAGTACCGGCAATACAATTTATACTACGACAAAGACAAGCAGTTCTTTTGGAAACAGCATAGTATACACGCCAACAAATAATGGAATATACTACGCAACTGTTAATATCTATGATAATGCAACACCAAATGAAAATATAAACAGTGGAGACTCAGATGCTTTCTTAGTAGGTTCTGCTGCAACGCCAACGGTAATACTTACTCCTTCGTCTAAGACCTTAGATAGCGGTCAGACTGAGACATTTACTATACAGGTATTTGATGGGGTAGGGCCATTTAATGTGGAGCTTTATAATATAACTGGAAGCAAACAAGAAGGCTCAAACATAACAATAGTTAAAAACGGTCAAGGAACAATAACCTTTGGAGTTAATACAATCAATCCAATGTTGTTGTCATATAACGCAATAGCAACAGACGAAACGACTGGCACCATATTTAATTCAACTATAAAAACAATAACAGTAAATCCTGCTTTGGGTTCATTGCTTGTGTTATCAAACCAAACTGTTGATGTGGGTCAACCTACTGTTGTAACTGCAGAGATACATGGAGGATCACCACCATATACCTTTAATTACACAATAAAAGGTCCATCAAATACGATCTTTACTGGTGAATCATCTAATGTTCCTGCTTCAGATAGCGGTAACGTTCTGCAAACTACATACAACTCAATAGTGGTTCCGGGATCTTATCTTACAATTCCTGGAGTTTATACAGTCAATGCATTTGTACAAGACTCTGCTAATGGAAATGAAATACTATCAAACACATTAATAATAAACAGTGCATTACTACCTACTGATTTGACAATAAATACCAATTCATTTACTTCCGGACAATCAATACAATTATCAAGTACGATTCCAAGTACAGGAACCTCTCCATACACTTACGACTTTGAGGTATTAAATACAACGACAAATGTTTTGATAACCTCATCTGGTTATCAATCAAGTAATGCATTTACCACAACTGCCACTAGCTCAATGAAAGGAGGGAACTTTGCATTAGTATTGGTCAAAGATTCTGCAGGAATGGGTGTTACTTCAAACTCCGTTACATTCAATGTAGTACCACAAGCATCAACAACAACCACACCACAAAATACAGGAGGATCTCCTGGCGGCGGAGGTGGCGGAGGCGGTGGTGGTGGCGCAGGAGGCGGAACACCACATCCAACTGTACTTAAATTCACAAACGCAACTGACACAGGTTATGAAATAACTAACTTTGCAGTTCCAGCTACAACTTCGGTTACAAAGTTCAATGCAACCTTTAATTTGCTTATGAACTTTATTTCGCCATCGCAGGTAGGAATATCTATAAATGGAAATCCATACACGTTGCAGCTTACAAACCAATCGATATCAATAGGCACAATAGATGGCAATGCATACTATGTGGAGTTATCTGCAATATCATATCTGCCACTGCAAAACACAGCAACTGTGTATTTATACACACAGAAGCCTAAGAGTCCAACTACAAACACAAAACCTTCAAATAAGACCGTTAATAAAAATGTACCTTCCAACATAAGCACATCAAACAAAACAATACCTAAGAATACCACTGCAAACACCACAAAAACGGTAGTTACTACAACAATGCCAATAACAACTCAGAAAAACTCAACATCATCGCAAAATACATCTGGAAGCAGCATTAGCAACAATAACTACAATGCGATAATGCCTATAATCGAAGTAATAATACTGTTGATAATACTTGGTGCATTGTATTATTACTTCTTCGGAAAGAAAAAGATCAAGGGTGGCAGAAAGTAAACCAATTAACAATTATTGTTTTTTTCTTTTATTTTTTAAAATTTTAATATAATATAGATATTCAATATGTAATGACCGTACCATAAAAATAATTGGTAGGTTTTATATACCTGAAGAGTTTAATACATTTGTGGAGATAATGAATTAAAGATTCATTATTATATTTATAAATTGGGTTGTCGAATGAAAGGAATTAGATATTTTGTGTTAAGTATTATGATTGGGATTATATTTCTTGGAGGGGCCTTTGCATCTTCTATTGTACTTCCTTCCAATATTGTAGCAACTGTTCCAATAACAATTACTGGAACTACCATTCCAACTAACTCTCAAGTAATGGTAAATTTTCCTGCAAATAGCTTCTCAACTTATGAAGCTCAAAATCTTCAAAATATAGAGTTCTTCTATTCAAACGGAACAATAATACCTAGCTGGCTTGAGGGAAATTCGCTAAACGAGCAGCAGACAACCTCTCTTAATACCGCATCAAATGTGATTTATTGGCTCAAAATGTCGGCTCCTAATCTTTTAAGTTCAGGTTCAAATACTATTTACGTAGGTTTCGCATCACAGACTGCAGTTCTTTTTAACGGAAATACTGTAGGAGAATCACCTTTACTCTCAACAACTTACGCTCAGTACGATAACGGAGCAAATATATTCAATTATTATCAAACATTTGGAGGTTTATCTTCAAACTCTCTTCCTAACGGATGGAGCAGCGTAAACAATGGCCAAACAGGCGAAGCTGTAGGTTATACATTTAACACAATTGTAATTAATACTCCTGTCAATACTATCATTTCAGTAAGCAACGGGGCAAATGGCTGTGGCTGTGGTATTTTTGAAAATGCACAGCAATCAATGTCTTCTGGAAATACAATAGAATGGTATGGTAATATATTTAACAATCAACGTGCCGGTGCATTTGCAGGTTTGGAGGCAAATCCTTCCTCTACAGAACCAAATCCATTATTTACCTGGAATTACGAAGTAGGATACAAACAACCACAAGCAAATGTAATAACTTATGGTCTTTTTGAAGATGTTCAAACTACTGGAAGCATATCAACTCCATTAAGCATGGGCGCAGATGCAGATGCTGTAAGCACAACCTTTACCGATACAAACTCTAATAAGATATATGGTATTCAGATAAACTCACCATCTTCATTCAATGCAATTGTAAATTATAGCAGTGTAGGAATTGACACAAACCAACAATTATCATCTTCATTATTTGTATTCTCTGTAGGACTTAATCCTGCAGGAGACATCCTTTCATTACCTCAAAGTATATATTGGATAAGAACAAGAAGCAACATAAATCAGCCTACTTTATCATTTGGGCAAATATCACCACTTGCAACCCCTACTCTAAATATGAATGCTAACGAGTTTTACGATATCGCAGGGCAAAACATGGTGCTTTATGCAAACGAAAGCGGGGGAATGGCTCCATATACTTATACTTATAAAATAACTTATACAAATAATAACGCAATAAGTACTGCATACTCAAACACTATAACCTCAAATACTCTTTCAATACCTATAACTACTCTACCAACTGTACTTGGAAATGTGTCTGTATCTGTTACCGACTCTGCAGGCAATACTGCAAATAGCATAAACCATAAATTTATTATATACGCTAAGTATGCAGTTCCAACATTATCCTCTCCTGTTCCAAGCAATGCGGTTCTTGATGTAAATCAACCTGTTACATTTAATACGATAATATCTGGAGGCAGGTATGGTGATCAGAATATCTCAAACATGCCAGATATATACACATTGCAACTTGTGGACTCTTCAGGAAATGTTATTGAGTCTACAACCTTCACTGTAAACGGTACAAATCATGGCCATGTGACCTTCAACTCCTTTGTACCAAAACAAGGATTAGATACGTATAATGTAATTGCTACTGAGTTACTTCCAGCATATACCTTTAATTCTGTATCAAATACCATATTAGTTAACAATGCAATGGTTATATCATCACCAACAGCTTCTCCAAATACAATAACTCAAGGAGCGACATCAATACTTACAGAAAACACACCTACACAAGGAACATCGCCATATTCATATCAGTGGCAGGAAGAAGCTCCAGGTTCTGGCTCTTATGCTATAATTTCAGGAGCAACAAGTAATACTTACTCATTTGTAACATCATCTTCATCGACAAGAGGAATATATAACTTTGAGGTTCAGGTATCTGATTCATCCGGAGCAACATTACTTTCAGCACCTGTAAATGTTATTGTAAATCCTTCTACGCCTCCAGTCAGCGGACCTATAAGTACCGGTGGACCACCTCCAACAACAGTTGCAACAACAGTTGCAACAACTACGGTAGCTCCACAGACACCGCCTTCAAGCATATTAACTACAACGGTAAAACCTACTCCGAATACACCTCCAATAAATACAACAGCTACAAATACCAGCAGCTCAAAAACCAACTCAACAAAGCTTAATGCAACAAAGAAGAATACAACAACTGTGATATCTTCATCGGCAGTTGTCAGTACATCCACCTTCCCATGGTGGTTACTGTTGCTACTGCTTTTGATAATAATATTATTACTATACTATTATTATAGAAAGCAGAAGAAGCATGCTCAACATCACCACTCAAAACAGCATAAAAGTTAATTGATATGTAGTTGTAGTTTATGTTTAAGAATAATACAAGTTTATTTTTATTATTTTTATCTTTATTTTCTTTCTTTTCTATATCTTATGCATCATCTTCTTGTTCTACTGCTCCGCATGGTGCTATTTACTGTCAAGCAATCTTAATAAAAAATACTGTTAATAGTTCAATAGTCAAAGGTACTCAGATACCAATAACCTACAACGCATTATCGTACTCCTCTTATCTCGCTTCTAATCTTCAAAATATAGTATTCTACAACTCTGCTAATGGTTCAATAATCACATCATGGCTTGAGGGGAATTATTCCAATGAGCTTCAGAACTCAAATCTTCAGTCATCAAGTAATATACTAATATGGATAAATGTTCCTACAAATATTCCTGCAGATTATAATTACAGTAATGTCTCTATTGCCTACTTCCCAAACAACGTTAGCAAGTTAAATAATATAACTACTGGTGAAGCTCCGCAGCTATCCTCATCGTATGCTCAGTACGATAACGGAGCATTGCTTTTCAATTCATATCAGAACTTTGCAGGCACTTCAACTCCTTCAGGTTGGCATATCTTCAAAACAGGAACATCATATATAGAACAAGACAATGGCCTAAGCACCAACGGCCTATATAGTTATGGTGTTTATGCTATTATAACAAACTCAACCAATTACGGACTGAACTCAAGCAGAGTACTCGACGCATTAGAGAGCGTTCAAAATAGCAGCAGCCTGTATAATTATTATCTTGGAGTAGGATATACTAATGGATACGGAACAGCTTACGGCTATAGCAACTCTACATTTGTTGGTTGGAGCAATGAGTATGGTCGCTCTCCAATATCCCCTTTTTCAGCATCAAGTTCTGGAGGCGGAGTTACCATGGGTAACTTTACTCCAGGATATCTAACCGGTATTTTTAGTACATACTGGCCTTCGATATCAAAAGCTCAGTTCTATTTAAATTACAATTACTCTGAAACAATTAACACCACCATACCAAAAAATACATTATCTATAGGAATTGCAGGAAGAACTAGTGGAAATCTAATAAAATTGTACTGGATAAGAGAGCGAACTTATCTAGCTAATAAAAGCACATTTGATATTTATTTTGATAAAATTACTCCTATAAAAAACACAACAACACCTTCCTCAAACAACTCTTCAAACAACTCTATTTCATATGATCAAATTGTCTCTTTTAATCCTTCATTATACTCTAATTATGAATCATACGATCTAGGAAACATCCGATTTTATAATGGAAATTCAGAGCTCTATTCATGGTGTGAATCGGGATGCAACTCTTCTTCAACAAATGCTACGTTCTGGGTAAAAATTTTAAATGAAACCAATACTCTAAATAAAAATATATCTGTAATGTTTCTTCATAACGTATCGCAATACGACGGCATATACGCAGGAGAAGCTCCAGAGTTAAGTTCAATATATGGCAAGTATGACAATGGAGCAAGGGTCTTTCCATTATATGACAACTTTATTGGCAATACATTAAATACCTCTAAATGGTACTTTTCAGAATGTCCTTCATCTTATAGCGTAAATGATGGTCTTGAGGTAAATACAACACACTGTGGCTATTACAATCCAATTCCAGGTACAACCTCCTCTGATCCATCAAATGGCATAATGGGTGCATACATAACAAATGCCAGCATCAGAGGTTCAGGTTTTGTATTCTGTTGGTTGCATATTGGTGGTTACTGTTCTCCTGCAGCAGGCGTTAGAAACGGAACAACACTCTTATACAGTGATAAACCCGGACAGGACAATACAGGTTACTTCATAGATTCTGTAACTAATAATAACTCCACCTTCAAAATCGATTGGGCATTCATTGCTACATATCCTCCAAATGGGATTATGCCTAATGTAATCATTGTACCCTCTTTATCCTCTAAAATATCGTATGCCTTGGCTGAAAATGCATCGGTATCGATTTTCGGCACCTATATTCCTAAAATTATAAAAAAAGGTCAGACTTATGAAATGCGTTCATCAGTATCTGGAATAACCTCTCCTACTATCTCTTATCAATGGTTTGAGAAAACTCCAATATCATCATTTTATTTTCTTATACCTGGCGGTTTCTATTCAAATTATAACTTTACAACAAATACCTCAACGATTCAAGGAAATTATAGCTTTAAACTCAGAATCGTTGCAAATCAATTAATCCTTTTTTCAGCTCCATTTTCAATATCTGTATCAAACTCTACATACATTCCAAACGTTGTTAAGGGCCTTAACAATCCTTCTGGAGTATCGGTATCATCAAACGGTGCATATGTGTATGTTGAAAATTACGGCAATAACACTATAAGCATAATCAACTCTTCAACAAATAAAATATTAAAAAGCATAAAGCGATCATACGAACCATCGGGGATGGCCATCTCACCAAACGGTGCATATGTATATGTTTCTAATTCCGGAAATAATACAGTTGATATACTAAATTCATCAAGCCTTTCTGTAGTAAAAACTATCTATCATTTACTTGGTCCTAACGGTGTAACACCATCATTAAATGGAGCTTATTTATATGTTACAAATTTTTATAACAATTCTATAAGCATAATAAATCTTTCTACATTGGATAAGGTTTATACTATTCACGGCCTGAACGGTCCTGATGGAATAGCATTATCACAGAACGGTACCACTATTTATGTATCTAATGAATATAACAACTCTTTATCTATTATAAATATCACATCAAGAAAAATAATTAATACAATTACTGGATTAGATGTTCCATCTGATGTGGCTACCGCTCCAGATTACTCTTATGTATACGTTCCTAATTATGGGAACAACACGCTAAGTATAATAAATACCACTACCGACAGTGTTGTTTGGACAATTTCTAAGTTAAACTTACCGCAGAATATCGCTTTTTCATTAAATGGAAATTATGTATATATAGCGGAATCAGGTAATAATACTCTAAGTGTTGTGAATATTACAAACATAACTATGAAATTACCAAACATACTTAAGTTATCGCAACTCTACTCCACATCTCAGCTTTTAATACAAAATCAATCCGCAACTATATTCTCAGCTGGCGCTTTTGGAGGAACAAAGCCTTATCATTATACGTGGTATGAACGTCTTCCTGGTGAGCAGTCATATACTCCTATTTATAGTTCAAATTCAAGTTATTACACCTTTACCACCTCTAATATGACCGAACTAGGCAGCCATCTATTTGAGCTATCGGTATCTAACTCTTTTGCAACCGTGTTTTCAGCCCCTATTTTAGTTCAGGTAATTCCACGTCTTACACTTTCCACATCAGCTATCTATCAAAAGATTGATCTTGGACAACACATAACCTTGGCTGCCATTGCAAAAGGCAGCACAGGAAGTTATGCTTATACATGGTATAATGACACTTCTGGAGTTCCTATAAAAATTTCAGGAGCGATATCAAATACACTATATTTAAATGGAACCTCACTATCAAAAATATCTACATTTCCCGTAGTAACTATCGGTAGTAATTTAACCGAAGAATTTTATACTATAAAAATCAATAATATTACTGGCTACTCATCAACTGTACTGCTGTCAGTTTATTATAATGGGATCTTAACAAACAAGAGCATAATTGATGCCTATATTCTTCCATCCACTTCCTATTTTAATGCCGCAGGACATTTGTTAAAGTTAATTATAAACAAATTAAACGGCAATATAGTAAGTCCAACATTGAATGTAACTGTAATTACTCCGTTTCAATATACAGTTAATGTTATAGGTGCGGGTGTTTTAAACATAACCTCTTTAGATTCATCAAACTCTGCTTACTTTAATTTATTTGTAAATCCTAAATTGGTATTTGAGGATCCTTTAAATAATACGGTAACGGATTCTGGACTATCTACTTTTCCTTATACTATGTTTATAACTGGTGGAACGCCACCATATAGATTTTTAAATACTACAATCATAGGCAATAGTTCTTCGGGTTTTGGATCATTACAACAAAAGGACAATATAGAGCTGTGCGGAGGCTTTAACAATCCAGAAGGCTTTAACTCTGTTCAGTGTTCATTAAGTGTAGCTTCAAATGCAACTGCTGGAAAGTACATTATACCAATTACACTGCTTGATTCATCAAATGGTCTTCCAATATCAAACTCAAGCTATGGTGTGCATATACAAATCAATCCGCCACTTAATGCCATTGGTACTGGTTTTAACAAGAGCGTAATATTAGATGTAAATCAACAGTACACATATTCTATAAATGCCTTTAACGGAACTCCTCCTTATATATATTCTTGGGAATGGTCTCAAGGTGTAGGTGGAAACACTAATACCGGTACTATGGGGCAGTTTTTCAATATTACTGTATTATCAGGTTGTTCTGGATACATAGGAAATGGGCCTTTAAATAGCAGCTGCGTCTTTAAAGCTGTAAGTAAAAATCTAACCAATACTCGCATAATCGGCTCTGTATTAGATAGCGCATTAGACGGTCCAGGCTTTTCAGAACAGCCAAAATATTTCTATTCAAATTTAACTATACATCCGGCTCCTATATTATCATTAAATACAATTAAGCAAACTATCGGTACAAACCAGTATGAAAATCTCACTATTTCTGTAACTGGCGGCGTTGGACCATTCGATATAAAGCTATATAATCTTACTGGAAATGATACCGTTAAAAATATAACCCTTCAAAGCGGAGATAGCAATACTGTACATATTTACACATCAGGATCAGGAAACTTTACATATGAAGCAATAGGAACGGATATTGGCACAACAATTCCATACAATTTTAATTCATCTAAGCTTTCAATAACAGTCATTTAGGTATTTTATTTGCTTTTTTTATTTTTTATACCTGCCAATAAATAATAATAATAATAATAATTCCAATAAGTTTAAATAACTCGGATAATAATATACATAAGTACACATTAATTTATAACTCCATTACTGTTGTTTTTATGTTTAGAAAAATAACCTTGATATATATTATGCTGCTAATACCTTATTTTTTATCTGTCTTTGTTCTATATGCTTCAACTGTTTCGTGCACCGGAAGTTCACAGATACTTTGTTCTAACATAGCGGTAACAAACACGACAATAGATGTTGGACAATCAACTCAGATAACTATAAACGGCATAAGCAGCTCTACTAATCTTATGTCAGGTAATTGGCTATACTCTGGAACAAACATAACATCCTCTAGAACACCTACCTTTACCCTTAATACCTCATATCTGGGAAATTGGGAAAAGCAAAATACATTCCCTCTTAACTGGAACATAACAAATGGCCAAAGCTGTAATATTCTCTCAAATACTATCTACTGTATAGGCGGATATAATTATAATTTAAATACTCCAGTAGCCAATGTTCTTTATTCTGGAATAACCTCCTCTGGTTTGTCACAATGGAACTCTTCTGGTTATAATAATTATCCAACGGCGGTTTTGTATCCTGCATGCACTTCTTATAACGATTTTATATACTGCGTTGGAGGCGATGAGAAAGATTCACAAATTAATGGCCCATATGTAATTAACAATTTATACTACTCGAATGTTTCTGCAACATCTAAGAGCTGGTCTTCAGGACCTTCTTATCCAGAAGACATATATGGGTCTTATTGCGGCACATATACCTCTGTAATATACTGCGTCGGAGGAGTAAATGAAACTAGTAACGTAATTGTTTCAGGAAATCAGAGTTATACTGAGTATTATTATCATAACACTAACTACTCTTATTACAGTACGTTAAGTCCATCGGGCGCTCCTGGATCATGGATTGGCACAACAAACTTCCCTGCAAACATACTTCTTTCATCAACACCTTCGTGCATAATTTATAACTCAAATATCTACTGTTTTGCTCAAATATACATAAATTATATCTCTAAAAATATAGCGTATTATGCGCCATTAAGTTCAAGTGGCATAGGAACCTGGAAGCCAATAACTCCGTATCCTGAAAATATCTCTAAAGAGTCATGCACCGCACTTAACAATACCATTTACTGTATTGGAGGCTTATCACAAACATCTCAACAAGTATCGGCTTCGTTTTCAGCTCCTATAACCTCAAATGGAATAGGAAATTGGAGTATAGGTTCTCAGCTTGTAGTTTATAATAGCACGGTAGGACTAACCACCTTGGCTTTAAATACTCCTTGTAACTTTTATTCCAATACTCTTTACTGCGTAGACGGATCAATAGATGATTATTCTATGCCTTTGAATTATGTATATACTGCCAATATAATAAAACCAAATCTTACTATGCTAGTTTATGCATATTCTTCAAATCAATTAAACATCACTTTTGGGAAAGGAGTGACGGCGTTCATACACAGAACCTCTAACGTATCTTCAAATCAAAATTTTGGAAGTATATCTCTTTTTGCTAAGATAAACAACACCTTGAATAATATTTCAATAACTGGAATACCAACAATATATATAGCAAATAAGCCTACGGCCTCTATAATACCTACAAATACTACTCTTGATTATGGACAAAGAGAAACCTACGCCATAGCTGAAAAAGGAGGCATAGGTCCTTTTTATATTTCATTATATAATTACTCTTCTTATATTGGAAAATCGTTAATATATGGAACTAACACTATAAATCAAGGCCAAACTGCATACTTTTCATTTACTCCAAATGTGCTAAACAATGATAACAATTATTTTTCTTCAAACCTAATAGATGAAGGTTCTGAAGATTACGCCTTTAATACCTCAACAAACCAAATAATTTTAAACTCTGATCCTAATGTCACATTAACTCCAATAACCCAAAACGTAGTTTCAGGAGAAAATGGCACATACTCAATTTCTGTTTCTAATGGAGAAGGGCCATTTACTGCAGAGCTCTATAATACAAACTCCAACTCTAAGGTTGGCAGTAATGTTATAATCTATTCGGCTACAACACCTCAGAATACAGTAACTGTAGGAACCGATCCTTATTCCGTTGCAATAAATCCTTCAGGAACTATAGCTTACGTGTCTAATAATCAAAGTAACTCGGTAAGCGTAATAAACCTTGCAACAAACACAGTAATAAACACCATTGCTGTAGGCTCAAATCCTGTATTTTTAAGATTAAATCCATCAGGATCTCTTTTATATGTAGCAAATTATGGTAGTAATACCATTGATGTAATCAAAACAGCTACAAATACGGTCTTGAATACTATAAACACCGGTCAAGGTCCAGATTACATAGCATTTAATCCTTCAGATACCTTTGCTTATGTCTCAAATTCAAAAAGCAATAACATATCTGTAATATCCTTATCAAGCAATACCGTAAGTCTAAGCATAATAGTGGGCAGTACTCCACAGTCAATAGCGTTTAGTCCATCTGGAACTTTTGCGTATGTAGCTAATGGTGGCAGCAACACAGTAAGTATTATTAACACAGCAACAAACTCTGTGGCAAGCTCAATAGCCGTGGGCACAGACCCTACCTCCGTAGCAATAAATCCATCGGGCACTTTAGCATATGTGACAAATTACGGCAGTAATAATCTGAGCATAATAAGTACGTCCACCAACACAGTAATAAAAAGTATCTCATTAGCCTCTTCTATCTTTCAACCTACTGGTCCTTTTTATGTAACCTTTAATCCTACTGGTACACTTGCATACGTTGCAGAGTACTTAAATAGCACCGTCAGTGAGATAAATCCATCAACAAATGCGATAGTTTCCATATTCCCTGCCTATTTTCATCCTACTTCATTAGCCTTTAATCCTTCAGGTTCATTTTTATATATAACCTCTAGTTTTTACAATGAACTAATATCAAAAAACACAGGGACAAATATCATTTCATTTCCAATTAGCAATGTTGGCACATTAACATATAATGCAATAATTACCGATTTGGGCACTACAACGCCATTTACCGTTTCATCTGCTTATAACTCTATATACTCATCTGCAGGGACCGCAGCGACAGTCTCAATTACTTCATCAAATCAAACTCTAGATAGCGGCCAGTACGAAACCCTAACTGCAACAATAAGTGGTGGTTCCGGTTCTTTTAATGTAGAGTTCTACAATATCTCAGGTTCAAAGCAAATAGGATCAAATATACTTATAAGCTCTGTAAGCTCTGGAAGCTCCGGGTCAATTACTTTTAAATCAGTAAATACTGGTTCTTACTTATTCAATGCAATAGCATCTCAAAGCGGAAATACTATCTCCTCATTTACCACTACTATAACTGTAAATCCTTCTTTATCTTCGTTATCTATATCACCTTCAACAGAAATATTGGACAGTGGACAACAGGTTATCTTAACCTCCTTAATATCTGGTGGTTCAACTCCTTATCATTACACTTGGTATAGTGGAACCTCATCAACATGCAGCTCCGATACCTCTATAGTCGGTACCTCTTCATCATATACTGCATCTCCTACTTCATCAACTTATTATTGCTTAAAGGTTCTAGATAGTGCATCTACACAAGAATCTTCAATTTCTTCTACTTCATATTTTTCAGTAAATCCTACTCCTACCATCTCAATAACTCCTTCAAACTCTATCTTAGATAGTGGTCAATATGAAGAGTACTCATTTTCAATTTCAGGAGGAACCGGTCCATTTACTGGAGAACTTATAAATAAGACCTCAGACAAACAAACATCCTCAAATATTATCATCACTGGGCCTGGTTCTCCTGGTTCGTTACTTTATCAAATATTCAATACCGGAAGCTACAATTATAATGCTATATTTACCGATACTGGAACAACAGTACCATATGTATTTTCTTCTTCAAGCAGTAGCATATCAGTGAATCCACAATTACTTTTTACTTCATCTTCATTAACTGCAAACGCAGTAAACATAAATCAACCTATAACAATTTCATCAACAATTTCAGGTGGCTCTCCAGATTATAATTACACATTTTATGTTTACAATAGCATGTCTAATGCTTTGATAATTAAACAAAGTTATACCTCATCATCCACTACTAACTCCTTTACGTTTACTACTGGGACCGCGGCGCAGTATTATGCCAATGTCATAGTATCTGATAGTGCTTCAACCAAAGAACATGTAAACTCTACAAAACAAAGTTTTGTGGTTTTAGAGAATGGTGCACTTTCAGTTGAAAATCCTACCTCAACAAACTCCCTATTAGATCAAGGCCAATCAACAACAATTTCCTCCTCTGCTTCTGGCGGCATAGGCCCATTTTCTTATCAATGGTATGAAAAAATCCCTAGTTCTGGATCTTATGCTATAATTTCAGGAGCAACAAGTAATACTTACTCATTTGTAACCTCTTCTTCAACTTCTCCTGGTACGTATAGTTTTATACTCCAAGTTACAGATACAGGTCAAACAACGAATAATGTAGCGAATTCTATCTCAATAAACATTCCTTTAGAATCTACATTACAAATTACCTCTTCAGGAATATCATCAAATGCAATTAGCACTTCTGGAGTTCTTACTATCTCCTCTTCTATCTCAGGTGGAACTCCACCATACACCTATAATTACTCAGTTTATAACTCAATATCTAACGCAATTTACTCATCAAACAAAGTTACTTCATCTTCAACATCAAATTCATTTTCATTTTCAGGTTCTGCAGGATCTTATTATGCTACAATTAAAGTAACAGATTCAGCTTCAGTTGCAACCTCTCAAAACTCGTCTCACTATGATTTTATCGTATATACTCCTTTTGGTATAACATCTATTTCAGGAAATACCATAATCGATAATCTTCAATCAACTACCTTATCTGCTACAAAGATAGGTGGTATAGGTCCATTTTCCTATCAATGGTACCAAAAAACAAGTAACTCTATATCTTTCTATTCCATATCTGGCGCAACTAGCAACACATATACCTTTAATTCATTCTTTACTGATTCATTAAACGGATATCCGCAAACATATTACTTTAAACTTCAAGCTGCAGACAATGGAGAAAGTTCTGGTAATATATTGAACTCAACTCCGGTTGAATTAACTATAAATCCTCAGTTTATTCAACCTGCACTTTCCCTTAATGGCAATAACATAAATAACGGTAATGTTATTGACTTATATGCTACATTAGGAGGCGGTACAGGACCATACGAGTATAATTATGATATATATAACAGCGTTACCAATGCTATTGTAGCATCAGAAACATATATTTCATCGTCTACCTCAAATACATTCGGCTATTTAACTTCACAAGCTGGATCGTTCTACGCTAACTTTACCGTAATTGACTCGGCTAATTTACCGGAGTCTAAAAATAGTACAAAGGCATTTTTCACGGTAAATAAAGTTTCAACTATCACAACGACTCCACCTGTTGGAGGCGGAGGGGGCGGCGGAGGCGGTGGTGGAGGCGGCGGTTCTACCGGAGCAGGAGGCGGACTTCCTCACCCAATTGTTACTCCAACTTCTTATGGTTACATAGTTTCTAACTTCGGAGTACCTGCGTCATTCACATTTGATTTCTGTAATCAACAGATATACAGTATACTTAACTTCATAAGCCCTGACGCGGCAGGAATATCTCTTAATAATGTGCCTTATACATTGTCCTTAGGCGCCGCACCAACAAACATTACTGGTCTAGTTGGTTGCTCTATGCAACTTTACAACGTTTCATATATTCCTTTGCAACAAACGGTTCAGATAAAGTTTTTTGGCAAGAATAATCTTACTAATACGATTACTTCAAACAACAATGGTTCTTCTGGAAATCAAAGAATAGCTAAAAACTCAACAATATCTGTGAACACCACCGCGTCTCAGACTGTAAATGTTACAATAATCGGTTCATCCAAAAACAATATAACCTTATCTACAAAAGTATTGAATACAACATTGAACATATCAAAATTACAACCAACTATTATTTATGTAAACAAGAAAAACATTTCTATATCCTTAATCTCTACTGGAAAAACACAAGCATCTATAAGGTTTTCAATACCTTCATCGATATCTTATATAACTCCTAAAAATTACTCTACTACAATCTCAATCTTCAACTTCACTATAAAATCAAATTCATCAAGTACACTCTCGCAGAGAATAAATGTTTCTTATTCCTGTAATATACCTTCGAATACTATAAAACCATTCATCCTCAAAAATACCTCTTGGTACTTAATAACAAACTTCACTACAAACTCTCAAAAATGCAGTATTTCATTCAATGCGCCAACAGATCCGCTAATTGGTGTTTTCTCTTCATATTCTAGCAAAACGAAAGCTACAAATACCTCTATAGTTACTAACACCTCATTCACTACAACAATAACGTCCCAAACAACTCAACAGGTAACTACTGAACCGACTTCAATATCCCAAAATAACACTACAAAAGCAATACAAAGCAAAAATTATTCAATAATCATATATATTTTAGTAATAATATTCGTGATCATTATACTTTATCTGTTATTCAAAATAAAGAAAATCAAGATAAAGATAAAACCAAAAAACAACCAAATCAATGGAAATGACATATTAAATCAAAAACTTCCGGTAGTTAAAAATAATGAACAACCTCCAAGTAGCGAACAACCTCCAAGTACTTAATAATCTAAGTTTAATATACTTATCTAATTTTATATATAATACTGGTAGTTAAAAATGAAAGAAATTTATAAAGAAAAAATACAAAATCAGTTATTATTGTTATTTTCTTCTATTCTAATCCTTTTTATTTTATTAAATATTTTATACTTTACCAATATTGAGAGTGTAACTCTTCCATCAAAGACATATACTCAAAGCATTTTTAGCACACCTTCTATAACATCTTTATCTGGTTGGGCTGGTCATTCCTTTACTATTTCTTCAAATAATGATCTGTTATGTCCTGAAATATACTCAAATGGTACAATAGTGGCACAGCTTTCTGTTGGAAATATAAATGTTTATAGCACATCTGGCGCGTTTTTAGGAAATGCTGACCCACCAAATCTTGGCGCAGGACCTAATCCACAATTCTATTATGATCCAACTATAAATCGTTGGATATTCGAGGTCGGAGCTATAGGTAAAACATTTTTAGACGTTTCTCAAACTGGAAACATCTTTGGCGGATGGTACAGTTATACTATCCCTCAAGCAGATTTTAATGATTATGCTCAATTAGGCGTAAGTGGAAATAAAATAACAATCAGTGCAGATATTTTCAATGGGGGAACATTTGAAAATTCTACTGTATTTGTAATAAATAAAACCAAACTTATAGATCAAAATCAATTATCATTCTCTAAGTTGGTATTTAATTACTTTTTATATGGTCAACCTATAGATACTGTAGGCGCTTCTTCTAACTCAATTTATATAGTTTACGATCTTAGAGTTGGAAATCCCGTTGGATTTATTAAAATTTCAGGTTCAGCAGAAAATCCATCTGCTACCCAAGTAAATACAAATTATCAGGGCAGCTCAGTTTATGATGGATATGCGGACTATTATACAAATAACTTTAGCAATGGTCCAGGCCCTGCCATGACCTTTGCTACTGGAGGTCAAGCAGGAGCATTTTATAATGGAAATATATGGTATGCACATACCACTGACTTTTGTGCTACAGTTTCCATATGTATACTTGTATATGAAATAAATGCTTCTACTGGGGACATCCTGCAAAATTTTAGAATCCAGAATACAACTTATATTGTAAATTACTTCGATCCATCTATAGCTATAGATAAATACGGTGATGTATCTATATTATACGATTTTTCTAATTCTTCAATATATGGCAGTATAGGCGATGCGTTTCGTTTTAATAATACTCCTCCAGACACTATAGCTCAATACTTTACAATTAAATCAGGAACACAACCTGTCAACACTAGATATGGTGATTGGTCAGGCTCTTCTATAGGTACTTCTGGTACTGAATTTTGGTTAACTGGCCAGTATAATGGTCAAACTGGTTCAATTACTTCCTGGATAGAACCTTTACAAGTAAATTCTGGCATTCAACCAACAATATCTACTTCAACAGTATCAACAACCTCAACAGTCTCCACCACCTCAACCGTATCAACAACTTCAACCGTATCAACAACCTCAACAGTCTCCACCACCTCAACCGTATCAACAACTTCAACCGTATCAACAACCTCAACAGTCTCCACCACCTCAACCGTATCAACAACTTCAACAGTATCAACAACCTCAACATCTCAGACAACAAGCTATACTACATCTCCTACTACTTCATCAACTACTTCTACAACATCTACTACTTCTACAAAATCTACTACATCAACAACCTCAATTTTAAGTACAATAAGTACTACTAGTGTAATCAGCACATCTTCAACAACTACGTTGCCTATTAGTACTACTTCTACAGCATCATCTACTTCAAGCAGTACTTCTACAACATCTTCTAGTTCAAGCAGTACATCTACATCTACTACAACATCGATATCTGGTTATTATGGTACTATAACTGCCACTCAATACGGTTATCTAGTATCAGATCTTGTTGTTTCTTCAAGATTTAATTTTGGAATATGTGGCCAAGCAATATCCGGAGATGTTATTTCTCTATCCTCAAGTTCTATTTTGGTGTCTCTAAATAATTTAAATTATACTCTTAACGTAGGTGAATCCCCAGAATTAATAAACAATACATATGGGTGTACTGTAGCTCTAAATGGCACTTCATTTGTTTTAGGCAAAGAAAACGCCAAGCTAGAATTTTTCTCCCACGCACCTCCAAAAACAACAATAACAACAACCGTAATAGAAACCACTATATTTCCTATTGCAAATACTACATTTGCAACTATACCAAAAAATAATTACATATCTATAGTAGAACCTAAATCAAACAATATAACCCTTGCTTCAAACTTTTATGAAAATAATCTTAACATAAGTATAACTTTATTAAAATCAAAACCAATGTTCATATCTAGTGAAAATCAAAACATTTCAATCTTAGTGACATCATCTGTTAATACTTCCGCAAATCTATCATTTTCAATACTTGGATCTGTATACGCTAGCATTCCAAAAACATACAATAAAACGTTATCAATCTTTAATATAAATTTGAAAAGTCCTTCAGAAAAAAACATTTCAATAATTACCAGTATACATTACTCTTGTAAAAATCAATCAATTTCTATTAAGCCATATCTACTTGTTAAGAATCAATGGGTCGTAGAAAATAACTTTACTAAAAATATTAAAAGCTGTATCTTAACTATGCCACTACTTTCTGGTTCTACAATAGGTATTTTTAGCTCAATTCTTCCTATACCTAAAATAACTTCTACTATCCAAACAACAACGGCTATACAAAACTCTACTTCCTCAGGAAATCAAATACTCAGGGCTCAAATAGAAAATTTCCTTGATAAATTTGGAGTTCCAATACTTTTATTTATAATTTTAATAATAGCAATATACTACATAATCAAAGGGTTATCTAATGATTCTTCAGAAAAGGGCAACAAAGGCTCTAATTTAAGAGATTACACTCCATATGATGACAATGGTGAAAGATACATATTCAATGACAATAAAGATACGACAACTAAAAATGAATAGATACCTATGTAAATTCAAATACCAAATCTTTGGACAAAGTTTAATACACTTCTGAGTATAATATTTATATATGTGGTTCTTTAAAAAAAATTCCTCTTCAGATGCTCCAGAAGAAAACTTAACATTAGATCTTCTTATGCCTTCTGCTAAATTAGCATTTGAGAAAGTTCTTGAAGAATTTTCTAATTCTTCTAAAGAGTACATTGCTATTTTTGAATCGGCAAAGAAGGAATTTATTGAAGCTTGCCACGTTTTAGAAAAGTATTCAGGCGAGCCTAATGTAGAAGACATGTGGGCTCCAAATATTAATTCTATAAAAGCCCAAAAATCAGCCTACACAAAAACTCTTGAACGTGTTTTAGAGAAGAATAAAGAGGGTAGTTTTGATACTACTTATGGAAAATATAAAGCGGAGCTTACATACATGGACGAAACAATCTCTGAAATGCTAAGAGTAAATAGTATGTTCAAAATTATAGTCATGAGCTACTCCAACGAGTTAAATCAATTTAAGAAAATTTTTTCTAACATGGAGCGTGCAAGGGATAAATTACGCATATCAATAGACGAGGTAGAACCGGACCATAGAAAATATGAGGATATTAGAAATAAGATAGAAAATCTTTATGGAATGACAGAGGAAATATCTCTTATGGATGAGAACAAAGAAGGACTTTCAAAAGATATATCCCTACTTGAAAACTCAGATAGTACGACCATAGCTGAAAAACTTAAAAAAATTATCCTTGAAAAAAATAATAAGTTAGACTCTTTAAATAAAGAAATAGCTGCAATTTCTTTGCAGTTGTCAAACATTTTAATGCCTATAGAGAGAGCTGCAAGAAAGATGGATTACTCATATTCTGGAGGTAAAAGTCTTGTATCTTACATTGAAAAGCCTCTTGAAAATTTTAAATCAGAACATGATTATATTGAATTTAATAATCTACTCAACTCACTTTTTAGTTTAATTGAAAGTGATAAAATTCTTCTTAAAGGAAAAGAAGTCACACTTTCACAGATAAATAAAATAAGCAATTCAAACATTAATGAGTTAATAATAAAGTTAAGTTCTTTAGACAAAGAGCTACATATTTTAAAGGAAGAAGTATTTTCAGATGAACAGGATATAAAAGAGAATCTTTCTAAAATAAATATAATAGCCGAAAAGAAGAAGGAATTTTTGCAGATGGAAGAAAGAAAAAATGAACTTATAAACTCAATAAATTCAACAAAAAGAAGAATAGAAGAATTATTCTTTAGTTATTATGGGAAAAAAATAAAAATTATATAAGTTTAAAATCTACTTTGTTTTTTACAAAAACCTATATTAATATTTGCTGCTTAATTCTCCATTATGAATAAATTGCGCGATATGCCCTATTTTGAAAAGTGGCTCATTCTTGGTATATTGATAGGGATAGCTGCAGGAATAGGCGCTACAATATTCTATTTTGCAATAAAAATATCCGAGTCATTTTTTTTAGGTAATATTTTAGGTATGTCAATTCCATTACCTTTAGGGGAAGGCGGCAGCGCAGGATATATCTTTTCTGTTACAAATTACTGGCTTATACCTATTGTCTTAATAATAGGCGGAGCAATTTCAGGATTTTTAGTTTATAGATTTGCTCCGGAAGCTGAAGGTCATGGAACAGATGCTGCAATAAAGGCTTTTCATAAAGATAAGGGGAAGATAAGGCCTAGAGTTCCTCTTGTAAAAACAATAGCCTCTGCAATAACTATAGGCACTGGAGGAAGTGCAGGAAGAGAAGGTCCTACAGCCCAGATAGCTGCAGGAATAGGTTCTATGCTAGTAGATTTTTTCAGATTAAATGACTCTGATAGAAGAACCGCGGTGGTTGTTGGAATAGGTTCTGGAGTAGGAACAATATTCAAGGCACCTATAGGCGGAGCAATTTTTGCAATAGAGGTACCTTATAAAAAGGATTTCGAAACAAAAGCTATTTTTCCAGCAATAGTTGCAAGTGCTGTAGGTTACTCTATTTTTGGCTCTATTGTTGGCTTTACTCCAATATTCGGTTATATAACAACAACCTTCGATCCTCTAAGACTTCCATTTTATGCAATACTTGGTATTATAGCAGGTCTTCTTGCTATGTTTTATATCTGGTTCTTTTATAAAGTTCATGATGGTTTTAAATCTATTAAAATAAAGAATTATTATAAGCCTATAATCGGTGCAGCAATAGCTGGTATGATCGCACTTATGTTTCCAGAGGTAATGGCTGTAGGATATGGCTGGGTTCAGATTCTAATAAGCAATAATGCACTTATACTTCCTACTTTTGGTTTGCCTTTGCTTTTGATACTTGTAATGCTACCTTTTGCAAAGATAGTTGCAACCTCATTTACTATAGGTTCAGGTGGAAGCGGCGGGGTTTTTGCACCTGGAATATTTGTAGGTGCTTCTTTAGGTTTTGTATATGCCATACTTTTACATTCATTCCTTCCATCATTATTCCCTAGCGTTGCACCTTTGGTGATAGTCGGTATGTTAGCATTCTTCGGCGCAGCTGGAAAGGTTCCTATATCTGTAATGCTTATGGTCATAGAGATGACAGGAAGTTTGCAGTTACTTCCGGCAGCGATGTTGGCAGTGGCGTTTTCATATCTAGCATCAGGTGGTAGTACGATATACCGTTCACAGGTAGATTCTAGAGAGTTCTCCCCAGCTCATTATGATGAATATGAAAAACCTATAATGTTATCAATAAAGGTTGGGGATATTCCATTAAAAGATATTTCATTAAATAAGAAGACCAGCCAGAAAAAGGCATTAGCGTTCATGAAAAAGTTTAATATAAACTCGATACCAATAGTTGAAAAAGGAATTTATCTAGGTAGTATAACAGCAGATGAACTACTTAAAAGCGGTATGCCTAATACCAGCCTTTGGATAGACAGCGACTCTAAATCTTTAAGCCCTTCAGATACTATAGCCAAGGCACTTAATTTCATGTCAAGAACGGGATCATTAAGTATACCTGTTGAAGAAGATGGCAGATATCTAGGAAATATTTTTTTGATAGACATAATGAAGGAATATGATAAAAAAGCAGCAGCATTCATTCCTGAAGTTAAGTAATTTATATTATTGTTACATATCTTATCTTGTGATTTAATGGAATTTTCAGAATATCAAGAAAATGCAAAATCAACGGCACAGTACCCTGACAATATGGATGGAAGTTTTTATTATCCTGCATTGGGTCTAGCAGGAGAAGTAGGTGAGCTATTGAATAAGATTAAAAAAATAGCAAGGGATAAATCAATTCCAAATAAAGAGGATCTTGAAGGTGAGATTGGGGACGTTCTATGGTATCTCTCTCAGCTTTCTACAGAGTTGGGCATAAATCTTACCAAGGCTGCAGAGCACAATCTTTCAAAACTTAAAAGCAGAAAAGAACGCGGTGTAATATCAGGAAGCGGGGATAACAGATGAAAAAAGTAACAAAACAAGATCATAAATTAGATTTAAGAATAGAATCACTTACTGATCTGGTATTTGGTCTGGCCCTCTCAATAGGCGCTTTGCTTCTTGCCTCTACTTCAGTAACTACTCCCTCTGCGTTTGTTGGGAATATACTTAGCTATGCATTTGGATTTTTAATATTGGTGTTTGTCTGGTTTAGATATACTCTTATAGAATCTGCTTTAAAATTCTCCACTCGTTCAATAATCTTATTAAACATACTGCTTTTGTTTTTTGTTTCAATAGAACCTTATCTTTTTAACATATTAAAATCTCCAATATCTAGCGACGCAATAATCAATATAAGTTCTTCAATATATGCATTTGACATGGGTTCTATAATGATAATACTCGGCATACTTACCTATATCGTAATAAAACAAAAGGTAATTACAAAAAAATTAAACCATTACAAACAACAGATACTTGCAAATTTTATTATAGGCGTAATTTTCTTCATTTCAATACTGCCATTCTTCTGGAGTTTTGAGGTATATGGAATAAAAGGAAGGTTCTTCATCTGGCTTGTTTCCTTTCCAATAATATATATAATATTTAGAATATCAAATAACCGTAGATAAGATGAAACTATATTACTTAAGAATAAAGAACGTTGAAAAAAAAGACGCAGAAGAAAAGCTTAAAAAATCAAAGGCAAAACTTCTAAGCAGCACTATAGAAAAACAGATCCGATTTAGATTGGAGCCTAGTGTTAAATTTCAAAATAAGAAAAATACCGTATTTAATGGAAACTCGTGGCTTACAATTAATTCTCGTGAAGGAAGCTCTACTATTCAGATGGAGGAGAGCAACTTTGAAGGTACTAAATCAGATAAATCAGAGGTAAAAATAGATAATTTTTTCAATGCGGCAAAGATGCTTATCTCTGCAATGCCTAAAAATGATTATGAATATGTAGAAATAAGCAAAACTATCTACTGGTTTGATGGAGCTACTGTACTTATTGAAGAGTTACCTCTACTTCATTGCACCATTATAATAAGTGCAACTTCAAAGAAAAAATTAGATGAAATTAAAGAAAAGCTAAAAATAAACGGAACTATTGAACCTAACTTTAACATGAGCAATGCTGAGCGATACTATAGAATACGTGGAATAGATTACGATATAATTAAAACTGTATTAAAAAAGAAATTAAATAAGGAGCTGGGCATTTAATGAGCATTATTTATTCGACATAACTTTTAAATACTACAACTACCTATAGTAGCGATAGTAACAGTAGAATGTTAAATAATTAACTTATTTATTATTTAGTTTTTCCTCTATCCTTATCAATTCATTATGTTTTGCAGTTCTTTCTCCTCCTATTGTACCTGTCTTAATATATCCTATATCTAAACCTACTGCAAGCTGTGCTATTGTTGTATCTTCAGTTTCGCCACTTCTGTGTGATATGACCGTTTGATAATTGCTTTTTTTGGCAAGCTTTACCGTATCTACCATATCGGTAAGCGTACCAATTTGATTTGGTTTTATTAAAATTGCATTTGCAGAACCTTTTTGTATTCCATCTTCAAGTCTTTTTTTATTAGTTACAAAAAGATCGTCTCCAACTATTAGTGTTTTATTTCCTATTTTTTTGGTCAATTTGGCAAATCCTTCAAAATCTCCTTCATGTAATGGATCCTCAAGAATTTTAATATTAAATTTTTCAGCCAGCTCTGCTACAAAGTTAATCTGTTCATCTGTTGTCAACTCTTTATTTTTGTAACTATACTTCCCATTTTTAAAAAATTCTGAGGCCGCAAGATCAACAGCAATTCTTATGTCTACTCCTGACTTTTCTTTTATAGTATTTATTGCAGAAGAAAGGATCTCAAGGGCTTCCATGTCTGTAAGTGGGGCTACCCATGCCTTCTCATCACCTAATCCTAAAGATAAAGTTGGAAATTTAGTTTTTAACAGCTCGCTTACCTTTTTATGGACTCCTATATTTGCAAAAGCAGAGCTTGTATAATTTTTTCCTGAAGAAACAGATAAAAATTCCTGCATTGTTGTACCGTTTATTGCATGTTTTCCACCACCTATTATATTTCCTAATGGGGATGGAAGTTTTAGTTTGTTGTTATTTTTGTTTACAAATTCAAAAAGTTCTTTACCTTCTGATAACGCAGAAGCCTTTGCATATGCTAATGATGTTGCTATTGTTATATTTCCTCCTATGTTGGCAAAGTTTTCACTTCCATCTATTTCATGTAACGTATTATCAAACTTTTCTTGGGATGTTAATTCCATACCCAATAATTTGTTCAAAACATTACTTTTAAAGTTATTTATGCCAATGTCTATCCCACCTTCAGGATAATCCTTTACCTCAAAACTTCCTTTACTGGCTCCACTTGGTGCTGCGGCTCTTCCAAATAAGTTTCTATCATCAAATATCTCAACTTCTATTGTAGGGTTGCCTCTAGAATCTATAATTTTCCTTATATTTATCTTTGAAATTTTTGTCATAAAAATCGACCTTTATCGATCATTACTTATAAAAATAAAAACTAAATAACTTACTATGATTTTTATTTACCGTTTACTGTAATCCTAAATTATAACTTAAGACATACATAACAAAAAATTATCCGATCTAATGGTTAATCTAATAGTTCTCTAAATTATCAATTAAATAGTCTTCATTACTTAATAATCTTGATTCTATAACTGTTCTTATATATATCTCTAGGATTTTATGGAAGGCTTCTTTATTCAATTTTTTCACCTTTTGATCATTCAAAAGATTATTTAAAATTAAAGAAAGAGCATTAAAATATTTTACGCTCTTATCACCATTTTTCATAAAAATATCTATCTTTTTAAACTCTTCAAGAAGATACCTCTTTGGTTCTTCAATTTTTTGAACATGTGGTGGTATTTGCCTTTCAGATCTATTGTCTCTAGATATCATGCTCATTTTAGGATAAGTAACATATATGTCAGAAAATGATAATGGGTCAACGTTAAAGACATTGGTAAACGTTTCATATTTAAAGTCTGAAATAAATAAAACATATAAATTACTATTAACTGTTCCTCCTGTCCATTGCTCTACCTCTTTTTTGACTGTATCTGCCTTAAATTTATCTTTCAATCCATTAAAAAGCATTTTCATTGAATGAAACTCTACTGCAAGCAGTTTATCTCCTATCATTACATTAGTTATGAAATCAGGAAATATCGATTTATGTGTTTTAGCTTTATTGTCTGAAAAAACTCTAAGAAAATCCCAACAAAAAGAGATTTTGGAATTAGAAAGAGCAATGCCCGTTATTATCTCAGGTGTAGAGGGCGCATTATTCCTTAAACTTGTTCTTAAACTTATGTCTCTTTCAAACTCATTAATATTAAAGCTTATCTTTTTTTCTACTTCTTCTAAAATAACTGGTATTACGTTCTCTACCCCTTCTCGTTTAATTGTCCTAAAAAGGCTTTTTTCTCCAGAATGCATGTATTTCCTAATAAAACCTTCTTTTTGCATATTTTCACATTATTTATTTAAGAATATCTCGATTAATCTCATTTTTTGTTATGGATAATATGATTTTTTTGATATAAATAACCTCTTAATATTATTTCATATCAGTATTGGGATTTACGATAACTTTAATATTCTTTAATTCAGATTAAAATTCATGGAACTTAATATTTCCGAAAAAACAAGGCTTCCTGCACAGCTCATAATGACTGGCAGGGGCTGTGTTATTGGCCAAAGCGGTTCTGGAAAATCATTTTTAATGGGCATAATAGCTGAAGAACTAGGCAAATTAAATCTGCCATTTTGCATAATAGATACCGAAGGCGAATATTCCTCGCTAAAGGAAACTCTTCCGAACATTCTTATAGTCGGCGGTAGCAGTGCTGATGTTTCTATTGATGTTGATAAAGACAAACTTTTTCTATCTTCTATAAACAACGCGATACCGATAATACTTGACGTCTCAGATACCGTTCAAAAGACCGAGTATGTTTATAATGCGTTATCCTCACTTTATAATATAGAAGAGAACTTAAGAAAACCTTTTCTTGTAATGATAGAAGAAGCAGATAAATTTGCTCCGCAAGTAGTTCATCAGAAAATAAATATAATAGAGGAGTTAAGTGTAAGAGGACGAAAACGTGGAATAGGTCTTCTAATAGCTACTCAAAGGCCTAGCAACATAAGTAAAAATGTACTTTCACAATGCTCATATGGTTTTATAGGTAAATTAACTATAGAAAATGATCTAAATGCAATAAGCCAACTTTTTTCAAGCAGAACTACTTTAGACGAAATAGTAAATCTTGGAATTGGAGAGTTTATGCCATTTGGGATATCAGATAAAGAGAAGATAAAGGTCAAATCAAGACTGGCATTCCATATGGGCTCAACGCCCCAAATTGGTGAGTTCTCTGTAAATAATAAGTTTATGGCTGAATCTTTGATAAAAGAATTAAATTCAGAAAATAAAAACAAAGCTATGATACAAAAAGAAGAAAAAAAATCTATTAAAAAATTAGAAAAACAAGTAAAAATAAATATAATAACTCCTAATATGCCAGAAGAGTATGCAAAAAATTATGCAAAAAAAGTTTCAAAAAAAGCCTTAGGTATTTTTGGAAAAAACATTGAAGATATAGATAAAATAGAAAAAAAATATATCCCTTCGACTTTTTACACTATACGAATACCAACAAACAAAAAAAGAGAGTTTGATGAATATTCGATATTATTGACAAAAGAAGGGTTTCCAGTAAAATTTAAAAATAAAATAATTATTAAAGTACCACAATTCAAATATCAAAAACTTTCTCCTTTAGAAGAAGAGATTCTTGCTGAAATTAGATTTAAAAAAACTATCAAAAAAATAGATATACTCAAAAATTATTCATCAAAAAGTAAAGGGATTTCTTTAGTTCTTCAAAGGTTAGCTTCAAGAAAACTTATCTATATAAAAAACGATAAAATATATTCTAATATGTATAAAGACTATGATATTAATTATGGTCTGCCAAAAATAGAAGAAAATGTATCTTTGGAAGAGATAGAAGGAGAAGCAATAACGGCTAAACAAGCTATTATTGTGTTAAAATCATTATTCCCTACCTGCTATATAATCAACACTGCTTTGCTTTACATTCCAATATATGAAATAACCCTGAGGAATAAAAGTAAAGTACGTATTTTCAAGATAGATGCCGTATTTGGAAAGGAATTATCATATATATAATTTTATAATTTTATTTGCCTCTGTCCTTTTTTCTCTCTCCACAACTACATCCACAGTAACATTCTTTTTGGCAAACACATCCTCCAAAACATCCACATCTACAAGCTCCACCACATTCACAGCCTCCTCCTGCTCCTTGATTTGCCATAATATCACAATTAATACCTTAGCTAATAATACATATAAATATAATACATCTTTTTAGGTTTTTACTTCTATAATTTTTGTTAATAAATAATTACTTTTTCACAAAATTTAACATTTTAGAGTTTTATTAAAATAAATATCAAAGTTTGTATTTTTGTACAAGTTTTGATTTGGATTTGTATAAACTCCATTGGGCGCAGTTCCTATTTGATTTAAAACTATACTTGGATAGTTTTTAATGCTGCTATTATAATAGTATGGAGAAAATGCTGTTATGTTATAATACCTCAAATAAACCCAATCATTAGAAACAAAGTTACAGTTGTAAAGATTAATACTTTTTAAATCAAGAACTATTGTGTTAAATACTGGATTTCCACTCCCTAGATAAATTCCTAAATTTGAGTTAAAGCTTAAAAAATAAAATATTCCAAGCATTGATATTACAGAGACAAAAAACAGAATAATATCCGATTTTGAGATAATTTTATACTGCAAAGTTCTATTGTTTTTTATTGATAACTCTATTATTTTTGTAACTATATATGCGATTAAAAAGCCTAATGAAGCGTATAAGAAATAAGCATATCTTGTCTGATCAAAAACATCTTCATGTAATCCTAATATTATGAACTCCATAAAAGAAAAAACAAAAAATAATAGTAATAATCTTGTTTTTTTATCTATTAAAAAGTTTTTCTTAATTTTTTTAGTAATCTCAGAATCATTTTTTCTAACATCAAAATATATAAAAAACGCAATTATCAAAAACGCAGGCAAGAAGTTTATCAATATATTAAATAATGCAGTTATAGATATCGCACTAGGGGCTGAACTTTCAAGAGACACATTTATTGAAGATAGATAACTATATAGTGGATTTCCATAAATGAGATAATTAAAGATAAGCCATGGTAAAGTCACTAACGCAAAGCTTACATAACCTTTAAGGATATTCTTCCTACCATTCAATAGCAAAAGAATAGGCAAAAATATTAAAGTAGTATATTTTGCAAGGCACGCAAGTCCAAAAACTATTCCAGATTGCCATTTATTATCTGTTTCTAAGGAAAGAGCTATTATCATCAAAGAAAGTGATAGCATCTCTTCGCTATTAACTATGAATGGAAATATAACTATATATGGTAAAACTATCAATGCTCCTGCTACGATGTAATTAATTTTGAATTTTTTTGAGAAATATACTGTTGCATAAAAAAGAAGTAAAACCATTATTATCAAATAAGCAATTATGGAATAATTTCCTAAAATTGGATAAAGAATCATAAAGACAGCTATGCTTAATGGAGCCCTGTACGATTCAAAATAGCTATTTTTTGTTTCGACAATGCCAAAATTCATATAAGTTCTTCCGGTTGCAACTGCATTCCTTACAACTGTAACAAAATTACCTGAATCGGCAGATTTAGCGCTTAAGTAGTGTGCTATAAAATCCCAGTCAACACCATTAACCATATAAAGTTTTGTTATTACTATGGCTAAAAGAAAGAAGAGAATTGCCATTAAAATAATTTTTTTATCCGTAATTAAACCTCAATCTATTAAGTATCTAAATAAATTTAAATTCATACTCTCACAATAAGTTTTTATATGCTTTATGTTAATATTACTTCATGGTACAAGAAGAATTAATGGCTGAGAATACTAAACTAGTAGAAAAATTTGGAGCAAGTTACGTTTCAAAACTTTCTGATATCCCTGATTTCTATACATTCAGAAATGGGCTTATGTATACTCATCGGGAATTCGATCAATTTTATAAAGAACTTAAAAAAGGTTCTAAAAGTGCCATAGTTTCAGGTTTTAACGCAAGCGCATCAATGCATGTTGGTCATATGTCAGTTTTTGACACTAATCTATTTTTTCAGAAAGAGTTTGGAATTAAGATGTTCATTCCAATATCTGATGATGAAAGCTATGTCTCACTCAAGGTAAAAACACAAGAAGAAGCTCTTAAAAACTCAATAATTCTTGCAAAAATGATGCTTGCTTATGGCTTTGATTCAAAAAATACAAATATAATCATAGATCAGTTTTACACTAATATTTACAATCTTGCAATAAAGCTTTCCCGTGGTATAACCTTATCTGAAATACGTGCAGTTTATGGTCATACTCCGGATCAAAATGCTGGTCTTCATTTTTATCCCGCAGTTCAATCTGCACATATACTTCTGCCCCAGGAGCACGGAATAAAAAACGTTCTGGTGCCTATAGGTCCAGATGAAGATGCGCATTTAAGAGTATGTAGGGGATTAGCAGATAAATTTGGATATAAAAAACCTGCGGTTCTACATACCTTTTTTCTTCCTGGTATTGATGGAAATAAAATGTCAAAATCAAAAAATAATGCTATTTTCCTTCTTGATGCTGAAAAAGAGATTAAAAAGAAAATAATGTCTGCATTTAGCGGTGGTCAATCTAGCATAGAAGAACATAGAAAGTTGGGGGGAAATCCAGATATTGATATCGCTTACATATACTTAAAAAGTTACTTTTTAAAAGAAAATGAATCTAAAGAACTTTACGACTCTTATAAAAAAGGCAAGATTCTAAGCGGAGAGATAAAAACAATACTTTTAGAAAAAATTATGAAAAGAATAGAGGAGTTTCAAAAGCGCTATGAAAGCATAACTGTAAAAGACCTTGATCATGTGCTTCTTAAGAATGAATATGTAGACATAGAAAAAATATGCAATAAATTGAAACTATCTTAACTGTACACTTTAAATTATAAACTTTATTTTTAAATGGCACAAAGCCCTAAGGGATCTTACCTATTTTAATTGGTATTCTTATTAGATGCTTAGGGGTCTACACGAAGATTCTAGACAAGGATCTGTCTTGATGTTTGACTGCTTAACAAATACTCAAAAAGTAAAGGATACTATTGTTGAGAATGATATACACTATTTGACTTTAAAATAGAAGAAAGTCAGCAGGTATAAGAATCTTATAAAGAGTTTTGACAAGGAATCTGTAAAGTTAGACTGCAACAGAGTTGAATATCTTTATATGAAGAAATAATCAAAACGTCCTGGCGAGTTCATGTACCTTTATTTCTCGAATAAATTCTGCGAAGATTAGTTAAATATAAATATCAAAAAAATAGAAAATTATGTATAATGATTAGTGAAGGTCATGGCTAAAAAATTAAAAATGCCTTATAAACAGCAAAAGGAGATTTCTGAAGGCAACATAGCTACAAATTTAAATACCGATACTTCTGAGGATAAATTTTCATACTGTGTAAAAGAAATGAAGAAATTGGATACTGTGACAGAGTACTTAAGAGCAATAAGAAATACAGGAGAGTTAAATTTATTTACAAATGAAAGAGTTATAAATTTTGCAAAGGGGTTAGGGTCTGATGCTGCAATAAGGTACTTTAAAGCAATCGCAGATACAAACGCAGTAGATGTACTTACGAATAAGAAAGTACTCACGGAAAAGGTTATAAATTTTGTAAATGAGCTAAAGCCTGATACTGCGACATGGTACTTTAAAGCAATCGTAGATACAAAAGCAGTAGATGCACTTACGAATGAAAATGTCATAAATTTTGCAAAGGAGTTATGGCCTAATGCTGCAATAGGGTACTTCCAGGCAATTGGACATACAAAAGCGGTAGATGCACTTACAAATGAAAGAGTTATAAATTTTGCAAAGAAGTTAGGTTCTGATGCTGCGATGGAGTACTTCTACGTAATCAGAAAAACAAAAGCAGTAGATGTACTTACAGATCAAAAAATACTCTCGCAAAATATCATAAATTTTATAAAGGAGTTAGGGCCTGACGCTGCGATATGGTATTTCCACGCAATAGCAGATACAAAAGCAGTAAATGCACTTACGAATGAAAGAGTTATAAATTTTGCAAAGGAGTTAGGGCCTGATGTTGTGAAGGAGTACTTCAAGGCATTCATAAATACAAATGGAGTAGAGGTACTTACAAATGAAAATTTTACAACAAAAAAATTAGCTGAACTTTTAAAGTATCTTGAAGACGGTAGTTATTTCGAAGAGGTAGCAAATACAAGAAATCCTGAGCTTCTTAAAAGAGGTGCAATTGCAATTGCAATAAGTGCAGATAATCATTTTCACACTTTAATCAAATCAAAAGGTATAATAAAAGATGCAATAGACTATTATGATTTACTCTCGAAATCACTCAAAAATATTGGAGAGATGGAAGATGTAGAGATAATATATGATGAAGAGTTTTGTAGAATTGCAATGGCCCATGTTAAGAATGGCAGTGCAACTTTACTTATTCATGATATTGCAAGTACAGCATACGAGATAAATAGTAAAAAATTACTTAATATAGATATGGATACATTGTTTTCTATGGGTCCTAATAAGATAAAACAGTATGTACAAAAATCAATTTCACCAGTATTTGAAAAACTTGGAATAAAAGGATATCTGGCATTTGATATAGAAGAATTATGTATTCTATTAAAAGATATGGATTATATTGAAGAAAATTCTAAACGGTTAACTGCTTTTATTGAAAGAAGGATTAATAATTTAAAGCAGATATCTCCATTCAACAATAAAGAGATAACTAGTAAAGTTATATCAGAAAAACAAATTGGCGAATCAAAGGTTCTTGAGATTTCTCAAAAAACTGCATTAGAAACAATGGTATATGCAATTAACGGTTCAAGAGATATGACAAACTTTGATAATGCAAAAAAACTACTTATTGAAAGTGGTTACTTCCAAGAAAAGGATATATCTTCCGTATTTGGTAGGTGGGCAAGTATTAAAGGTCAATACAAAAAACAACTTGCAGAAGAATTTAAAAATTATCTTCAAACTCCCTCAACAGAAAATGCAAGAAAGGTAATTGATGTTTTCAAGAATGCAGTCGCTGAAAGAGACATTGTTATTAAGGAACCAATATATGATTTTATAGGAAAACTTGAACCTCTTATAATGGGAAGTGTTAAAAATATCTCTAAAGGCGATAGAGTAGTTGCTTATACTGACAACAAAGACAACATAATTAAAATAAAGAGTAGTGAAACAGGAGCGTGTTGCTTTATAGGAGGTGTAAATGAATATGCTGCTTTGGAGTACGCACTTGACAATGGAATAGCTCTTATAAACTTTACAGTTACTGATTCAAGTATTACTACAAAAGAATTCGAAAAACAAAAAGTACACGGAGTTGCAATATGTGCATTTGGGAGAATAAATTATAATAATAAACCAGTATTATTAGTTGATTCGTTTGAAGGAGGCATAACTTTGAACAATGCACTGAAAAATGATTATAGCGTTGTTGTAGATGCATTGGTAAAATTTGCTATTGATACAGGATGTGATGCAATAGCAATAAATAAAAGAATAGGAAATGCAACTGCCGTAAAATTTGCAAAATATATCGATGCGCCTATAAAAAGATCTAAAATAAAGATTTTGACAGAAAAAAGACAGTATTTAGAAACAAATATCCAAAATGCAGAAGTTAAAATAATTGACTTATCAGATTACTTAAGTGGTAAAGTTGCAGAGTCCAATACTCTAAAAATATTTTCTGAACTTGTTCGATAATTTTCTAGTCTTTGTAAATATATTATGTCCTTTACCTTTTATGTATCGTTTTGTATAATATTTATTAGAAAAGTGTACTTAATTTGTATCCAAAGATTATTTCCAGATTCAAAAAGTGCATCCAGTATCCCTTGCAATAAGCTCTGTTATTATAGCGTCAATTCCAAAATCTGTCCCTTTAAATTCTACCAGATATCTAGCTATATTAGCTACTACTTTGAGATATTCTTCGTTGTCCTTTCTTTGGTCAAGTCTTTTCTTTATGGTGTAGGTTCTCTTCTTTTCATCATTGAATTTATTGTTTCAGGGCTGAAAGATCATGTATTATCTAAAGAAATCATTGCGGATCCAGCATCTAATAAACTAGAAGCGGTACATACATCTCATTGCTTGCCATACCACCATGTCTACCCTTCGATTTGAACGGCTTCTCTTCCATTCCTGGGAAAAGATACTGTATACATTTATTTTCTCTCGGGATTATTATGTGTGTACCAAACCTATACTTGATACTTTCATTTATCTTTGAAGATCCGAATAGCCCAGCTTTTATTGCATCGTCAGTATTTACCAACTTGCCTATCTTTAAAAGGTTCTTTTCGAAATATCTTTCAAAACTATCAAATCTGTTTTCCTTTACTGCAAGAAAAGCAGCCCTTGGCTCACCCCATATCGGTACCTCAAGGAAGTTATTAAGTTCGCTTTTCTAGGTAAATATACTATTGTCCTCCTGTGTGACTTTTACGTGTCCATGATCCGAGGTTATTACTATATTGAAGCTGTTCTCCTTTGCAGGTCCAAGTAAAACGTTAGAGATAGATTGCATCATGGTGTATACACTCTGTTCTACTTCTAAGGAAGTGGGATCATACTGGTGCTCCATTGTATCAAGAGCGTCATAATATGCCACTACGTAATCTACGTTGTCTGTACTCATAAGCTTAGTGATTTTGATGAGCATGTCATCAAATGTGATGTATGGAACTATATCTGCTGTGCTTAATGTTGCCGTACATAGACCTGATCCCACTACATGCTTAGGCATTAAAGATATAACTTTCTTGTTCCTGGCCTTTATATTGCTTATGAGCTTTCCTTTCGGGTACAGATCCATAGGGTTGATTTTTAGCCTAGGTCCCATCGAATCCATAGCAGATGTCAGATATATGCAGTTTATTATTACTCCGGCTTCCTTGATGAACAGGTTGGTGCCTACTACTCCGTGCTCAGCCGGTGTGACCCCTCCATAAATACTACTCAAAATATTCATAGTGGTTGACGGGAACAGGGTTGTTACCTTCTTGTTTTCAAACTTTTCCATACTTTTTCCGAGTTCCTTAAACTTTGCCGTTATTTTTTCAAGTAAATCATAGTCAAGTCCATCGAGCAGAATGAAAACTTTCCTCGAACTGTCACCTACTAATCCGCTATTAGTTCCGTCCCCTATTTGTTTGCTTGCCTCAAAATTGCTATTCTTAAAATCAGGCAGGATAAAACCTTCCTCATTAAGCTCTGATAATATAGATAACATACTATTATTTACGACTTGCATAATTAAATACTTAATCCAATCACTTCGAGTGAATCTGGGACAAAAGTTAGCCATAACTCCTCCTGAAAATGTTATAAAGGACAGCGACATAGTTTATCGCAGTATCGACCCGTCTATCCATTTTCTGCCATATTTTCCATCTCATAATTCTTTTTTTCGTTGAGAAATCACTCTTAGAATTCTCCCTTTCGTAGTATTCAGCCAACTTATCGAGGTCCAGCTTGAACCTCCAAAATAGTTAGCCCTAGGAGGTCTTGCCTGTTTTAGTTAGAATTCCGGATAAAATATATAAAAATATACGGCATATATAAAAAATTGCTTAAGTTGCTTAAGAATGATGGTTTTTGAGTGATTTGCAGAGTAAAAAGTGGCTTAAACAATTAAAATATTCGCTTAATCTTACTTAAATTTTACCTGAATAAAATAAAATATTTAAATCCATTAAAAATTCATTTTTTACTACCTTTATTTTTACTTACCTTCATTTTATAATAGATTATAGCTATTACAACAATTATTACTAAAACTATCAAAACTATTACTGACCCATTGCCTCCTGAGGAAGATTGTTGTTCTGTGTTGTTTGTTGATTTTCCAGATCCAGAGTTTGAAAATACTTCTGCATAGTAATCGGTAGATCCAAAGAACTGTTGATTTAGTCCAGCATTTGGTTGTTTCCATTGTTCATATATTACAATTGGATAATTTCCCTCCTTTCCGTTAGGATCTATACTTACATAAAAAGTAACATTTACTGATTGATTAATACCTAAATAATTTAAGTACGCATCTCCAGATACTGGACTTATAGGATATATTGTTTGTAGTGATAAAGAAACATTATTTGCAGGTTCGTTACCTATATTTGTTATAGTTAAATTCAGTGGTGCATATGTTGCTCCAGGAGTTAAATTATCATTTATGTTTTTTATATTAAAAACTACACTTTTAGCTATACTTAATGGAATATATTCGGTAGAATTCATTGTAGGGCCTAAATTTGCATTTTGGTAAGAAATCTGTACCGGTATGGACTCGTTATTCTGTGTATTTGGTCCTGCTTGAATTGTTATCATCTCTGTTGTAGAAGTCTCAGATCCCAGGGTTCCTACAAAAACTTTAGTATTTGAATTTGTTACAAAAATATTATTTCCATTTAAAAAGTTGAGTTGAAGATTTTGTGCATCTCCACTACCAATATTTTGTACAAGTAACTCTAATGTTTGATTTCCTCCAGAATATAATATGCTAGGATTTGTTTTTATTATACTCAATTTTATCTCAGGATTATTTACTAATATAGACATAGATAAATTTCTGTAAATTTTAAACATACTTCCATTTTGATTCTGGTATGCTATTACTGTGCTTAGATTACTCAAGCCTTTTGTTATATTGCTTAAAGTGAATAAGTCTGCATTTATTGTTTGTGAAGAGCCGGTCTGTATATTTCCTAAACTAAACTCATCCGGTCCAGATACTGTAAAGTACTTATTATTTAGTACCTGAATACTTGCATTATATGCTTCACCAGTTCCAGAATTTGTCACTGTAAGCTGAATATTACTTGTTTGCCCTGGCTGAATTGTAGTTCCTGAAGGTAAATAGCCATTAACATTCAATTCAGGCATACCGTAAATATAAATTGTTATTGGCATTGTAGAAGAACCTGTTATTGTTTGGGTTGAACCGCTAGCTGTTGTTGTAGTTTGATACGTGGCTAAAACATCCATAGTATATGTACCTGAAGGTATATTTTTAGGTATATTTATGTCATATGTAAAGTAAGTGTTACTTCCACCATATATACCTTGTGACATCGAATTTATTAGAGTTGATTGTGTAGGTGAAAAATTAAGCAAAGGATAACTTCCTGAAAGCTGTATATTTACATTATTTAATGTTGATGAGTAAGAGTCATATATCTGGAAAGAAATTACTGCTTTAGAACCAGCATATAAAGGATTTGGACTAATCTGTAAATTGGTTATAGATAACGCACCAGATACTGACTGCGCATATATGCTACTAACGTTACCTAAAAAAATAGCTACCGTAATTCCTAATATTATAAAATTTATCTTGTTCATTTTTTCACCTAATTAATATTTTTTTTGAATAATATAAAACTTAATAAAATTCCAGCTAAAAGAAATATTCCAAAAACTGAAAAATCTATTATTGTTGAAGATATTGGTAAATAGCCTACTAACATTATGTCTCTTATCGCACTAACTGCATAAGATAATGGATTTACATTACTTATTAGATTTAAATATCCTGGGAAAGCTGTTGTTGGCAATAATGCTCCAGATATAAACCAAAGAGCCAGACCTATTAAAAATGCAAAAATAGTATACGCCTCTATTTTTTTAATTTTTGAGGCCATAAGAGTCGCTATACCGCTAAATCCAATAGATATAACTATTGCAATTACAAAAATTAATAAAACTCCAAGCATACCCATTGCTATAGTAGCACCATCTGCAAGACCTATGAGCAAAGCTAAAAATACATATAATACTGACTGAGTAGTTCCTGCAAGTATTTTTCCAACTATTATGGAATTTTTATTTATTGGAGCTATCAAGAAAGATTTTAGAGTTCCTAAATCTCTATCGTTTATTAATGATATTCCCCCACCAAATAATGCACCAAATGCAGCTACAAGACCTAGAACACCAGCTATCAAGAAACTTTTATAATTTGTACTTGCTCCATAAAGTTCAATATCTGAAACCGGTGATGCTTTATTTACTTCTTGATTTGAAAATGCCTGTTCTGCAAGATTTGTATTTCCGCCTAATGTGCTTATAGTTGACTGTACTGTTGATAGAACGCTGCCTATTGCACTAAAACCAGTTGCACTGTAATATATATCTACTGTGGGGTTATTATTGTTTGTATTGGGAAATCCTGGTAATATAACTATTACTGCACTAGTTTGACTATTATGTAGTTGATTTATTGCTGAATTCTCAGAAGTTATATTGCTTATTAATAAGGTCTGAGTTTGAACTAAATCATTTATGAAAGCATAAGACTGCGGATTTTGTGCATAATTGACAACTAGCACATGGCTCTCAAAAGTGCTTGCACTTATATTTCCAAAAAGTAATATTATTACTATAGGGAAGGCTAAGGCTCTAATTATGTTTGACTTTAAATTACTCTTAAATATAAGCATTTCTCTTATATAGATTGTAAATATATCGTATATTGAAGACATATTAATTACTTCTTTATTTTTATTTTTTCATCATCTGTTCCTTTTGATGAATCCCTTAGTTTAGATCCTGTAAGCTTAAGAAATACATCATCCATTGTTGGCAAATGTAAACTTAAAGCTAAAACACTAATTTTAAATTTTTCAAGTTCTTTAATTATTTTAGGTATCATAGTTACAGCGTCATTTTCAATTATTGCCTCTAATCTATCCTCTATTATATTTGTCTTAATATTAAAGCTAGAAAGTAAAATTTTCGCTGCTTTTTGTACATCCTCTTTTTTAAACACAATTTCTATTATTTGGCCTTTTGAAACCATTCTTTTCAATTCAGAAGGAGTTCCAATAGCTATAACTTTTCCTTTATCTATTATTGCTATTCTGTTGCAAAGTTTATCTGCTTCTTCCAAATATTGTGTAGTTAAAATTGTTGTAACTCCTTCTTTTTGCAATGATTTTATTACATCCCATAGTTTATTTCTATTCTGTATATCTAAACCTGTAGTCGGTTCATCCAAAATTATTATTTTTGGTTTGTTTATCAGACATTTGGCTAAATAAAGTCTTCTTTTCATACCACCGGAAAAGGAACCTGTTTTCTTATTTGCAAAAGATAATAACTCTGAATCTTCTAAACCTTTTCTAATACTCTCGTTAATATTTTTATTATTTATGTGATAAAGTCTTGCTGCTACATAAAGATTTTCCTTAGCAGTAAGATCCGGATCTATTATTGTTTCTTGAGCCATTAAATTTATTTCACTTTTTAATTTATTTGTTTCTTTTTTTGAATCAATGCCGTTTATTGTTATTTTTCCTTCTGTAGGTTTCACAATGCCAAGAATCATACTTATTGTTGTTGTTTTACCTGCGCCATTAGGTCCAAGCAATCCAAATACCTCCCCTTTTTTAATATCTAAACTTATTCCATTAACTGCAACAAAGTTTCCAAATCTTTTAACTAACCTTTCTATTTCTATAGCATTCTCCATAACTTATTTATATTATAATTTAGCCTTTATATAACTTTGTTTTTAAAATACTGCCTCTAGAATCTTGACATTTACATTTCATCACCTCGTTAATTTCAAAAATATCCTCAATAACAAAGGAGATAACTAAGAATGCAAGAAAAAACATAAATTTTACATTTTTTATTCAAATAAAAGTAAATAATAGTATAAAAGAAAATAAAACCAACGCAATACCTTAAAATTAATATTTATAATACTATAAAAACCACATCATATGCCAAGATATTAGTGTCCTTAGGGTAAGGTTAAAAATACTGATATTAATTTTATAAAAAAAGAATTAGAAGCAGAGAAAAATGAAGCAGTGAATTTATCAAAAAGTTTTAAAATAAAACTACATATTATAAAAAATAGTAATGTTAATTATACTGTGGAATGTATTAAAGATATTATCAGAAATGAAGATTAACTGGTCATTATGAAAAAAATATATTTTGTTACTTCAAGCAAAAGAAAGGTATTATCTCTTCAGAGTACTCTCTCTAAGTTTATGATAGACGTAAAACAAGTTGATATAGAATTACCTGAAATTCAAAACATTAATGTGGAAGAGGTTGCTATAGAAAAGGCAAAGTATGCATTTCAAAAAATAAAAAAACAATGTGTAGTTCAAGATTCTGGATTTTATATAACTTCACTTAATGGCTTTCCTGGTGCTCTTGTT
>JAJZLO010000011.1 GCA_021803405.1 Microcaldota archaeon
CCTCTTCACACCTTGGATTAATAATTATATTTTCTTTAATTTTTTTCATTATATCACATATGTTTTATTTCCCAATGTATGCAGGTCAACTTTTTTGATATTAAATATTAAAATAATTAAAAGAATCTTAAAAAAAGAGATGCATCATTAGCTTTATCATTTTTCTTTAAAAGAAGGTTTCATAACTATATTTAGTAGTTATGACCTTCGATATAAAGCTAAATGACAATTTTAACATAATAATACCTTAACTATGTAAATATATTTTATAAAAACATTATTAAGAGTTCTGTACAAAATCAAATTTTAATTTATGTAATAACACCTATGGATAAAGAAGCTATAAAAATAGCTATAAGCGCAATGCTCATCGCAGCAAGAGAAATATTTCTTGACAAACTGTAAAACTTTTTATCTCTCTTAATAATGTATCCAAAAGAAGTATACAAAAGTAATATATCTGTTATTAAAATTAATAATAAGTAAATAACATTGTAAAACGGCTTAACACTGAAGAAAATAAATATGCTTATCGCTATAGCGGCGAGATATAAAATTGCCGCTATCATTGCAGAAGGAATAATTCCTATCAAATGTGGCAACGACAATACCTTTCTTTTTCTATCTCCATCATAGTCTCTAATAGTTCCATGTATCTCTCTTGCGACTCCGCTTATAAAAATCATACTACTGACTATAACTATATTAAATTCCAATATGTTAGAAACAACAAAGTTACCATATATGAAAGGAATTGCCATTGAAAATCCAATATATAAATTACCTAAAAGAAACAGCTCTTTGAGTTTATAACTGTACAACATTGCAAGTATTCCAAATATTATTGCAATTAAAAAAGCATATGTATTTATAAAAAAACTTGCCATAACTCCTATAACCAAACAAATAATTGTGATATATAGGGCACTATCCTTTCTTAACTCTCCAGTAACCAATGGCCTATTTTTCTTGTTTAATTTATCAACATCAACATCAAAATAATCATTTATTGCAAAAGAAGCCATACTTATGAAGATTGGTGTTATTAAACTAAGTAAAAGTATTGTAATATTTGGTAATTTTCCAAAAGATAAAAATTCGCCTGATAAAACTGCGATTATGAGCATAAGGCTATGCTCTATTCTAGTTAATTTCAATATACTATTTATACTCTTTATATACGACATTAAAACAACAAGCTCTAATTTAATTATACATTATATTGATATATTTAAATATCTATTTAGTTGAATATATTAATTGATAAGAATGGCAACAAAAGGAGCAATACAGATTAAGAATTCAGTTATTATGGCGCTTGAAGCTGAAAAAGATGCCATAGTTAAATTAAGCAATGATTATTCTAAAAACAACGATCCAAAGCTAGCAAATCAAATAAATAAATTGAATTTGCATATGCATGCGAAGATAGCTGTTTTGTCTCAACAGTTGCCTAAAGAAGATGTAGATGTTTTAGATAAAATACAAGATGAATCTAATAAAGCAGTAGAAGAAGCCGCAAGCAAGAACAAGATGAAGGTAGAATATGTAGATATTCGTAATGTAGATGTAAATATAGGAGAAAAAAAAGAGAAGTTGCACTTGCACTTAAACGATGTGCTTTTAAACGCAAAAGACTCTAATCATTTTGTTTCCATTTTACCTGTAGAAGTTAAAAAAGCACTTGATACTATTAATTTAGATAGCCCGTTGTTTTTAAATGGGGATCCTGGAAATAAAATATATGGTTTAATTGAGCTACGTGACCTTATCAGGCCAAAAGAAAATGAGAACCCGGTAGTTGATAATGGAGTTAGTATTGACGATAAAGCTGCAAAGATTATAAATGACATGTTCAATGATTCTAACTTTAGCGATAATGAAAAGTTATCTTTGTTGGATAATGATAAAGTAGCAGCCTGCTTAAATAAAGATACTGTAATAAAATTGCTGGTTTGTGGAAATAAAGAGCTTGAAACTAAAATTGCAAGTAGTATTGCAATTAACTCTCTTACTCCAAAGGATTTTGTTAGTATTCTTAATACTGGAAAGCTAAACGGAAATAATCTTTCACCATCTACAATTTACGAAATAGCTTCAAATGGGATATTAGTTAAAAAAATAGGAGAGAATGAATTTGCTAAAACAAAAAGTAATAATAATGCAACTTTAGAAGAACTAGAGCGCCTTTCAGCAGAGCGTTTTTACAATGTTTTAACACGTGCAGCAAAAGGCAAGGCATTAAAGCTTGGTGGAAAATACAACCAAGAGTGTATATCTGGGATTCTTAAAAACGAAGAGTTAATCAAAGCAATGCATTCTAACGGTAAGGATCTGTATGGTTTATTAAATATTGCTATAGCTTCAAGTAAAAAGGGATTAAATGTGGCAAAACCTGCATTAACTGTAATAAATGGCATTTCAGGAAATGAAAGTTTTTGGAAGTTACAAAATAAAGCTCAAATTGAAAGTTTGGTAGATAGTAAAATAAATTATTTGGAAAAAAATATCGCATCGAGTAAAGAAGCTTCAAAAAAACTGTCTCCAAGTTATGCAGAAAAACTTATTTTTAAGTTTTTATCTGATGAGACAGTAATGCAAAATGGAGAATTACTTAAAAGATTAAACACAGTTGCGTTGTCAAAATTAATGGCAGAACAAAACATCAACAAAAACGGCTTAGCTAAAAATCCCTCCTTGTTTATTCTTGATCAGAAATTTTTAGATCCAAATCCAAATAATAACAACTTTTTATTTGAAAATGTAGGCAAAGATGTAAAAATTTCTCTAGCTTCAAACTCTGAGTTATTCAAGTCACTTATAGTTCCAGACTCAATTAAAAAAAGAATTATAACATTATCTATATTTGGAAACATGAAACCAGAAACACATGAAGCTATATCCACTTTATTATCAAATAAAACAGCTATTCTATTTGTCCCTAAGTCTAAGTTAAATATGTTCTTTTCAAGGATAGCTACACCATCTGTAATATCTAATAATGACGCATTGATATCTGCTGTAAATGAAGTATTTTTATCAAGATCGATAAGTTCAAATAAATCTGTTCTTTCAAAAACTCCAGGAGCATTATCCTCTTTATTTTCATCAGAAGCAATAGTTGCAAAATTTGGAACTGAAAAAATAAAGGATTATCTCAAAAGAGCAAACCTTCCAGCCAATATATCTTCAACAAAATGGATTGAGATAAAAATCGGCATAATTAAAAATAAGGCTGTAACATTATCAGAATCTGAATTAAACTCAATAATATCTTCCAATGACTCAGGTGTCAGGGCAGCTTTAGCATCAAAACCTGGAGTAGAGCTGATAATAAGCCAAGATCAAATAAGCAATCTTGCAAATGATCCTGCTCCGATTGTAGTATATAATGTATTTAATAATATTCCATTATTAATTAGATATTTAAACAATACGTGATGAGTACTTGAAAGAAAAAAATATAAATATTAAAAAAAAGAGAAAAGATGGCGCAGCTTTAATAGTTGAGCCAGGCACAAACATAAATATTCTTTTAAAAGAGATAATTGATAAAAATAAGGCTAAAAAAAGAAATTAGTGCAATAAATCTGCTTTTACAAAATTTACATAAAGTATTTAAATTTTTGCTGAGAAGTAAGTGTGGGGAAAATAGGCATTTGCCTTTTATTTGGTGGGAAAAATGGTAACAAATGTGTTAGTTATAGGTGGAGATGAATCTAAACGAGCAATTGCTCAGATAAAAAGACCTTCTTTAGAAAAAAATACAGAAAATAAAAACGGTGATAATAGTGGTATTTACTTATCACATGCCAAATCAACATTATCTATTTTAAATGGAAATGTTAAAAAAGGCAAAACCGGACTGTATATTTTTGATAATAGTGAAGAGAAGGAGTATATTTACATAAATGCTATGCTAGGCGTCTTATACTCTATGTCAGGAGATAAAAATTCTTCAGAAGATATACTCAAAAAAATAAGAACAGCTAAAGACAAAGATGGAAATTATCCACTTATCACATCAGAAAAAAAGAAAAGCAATCTATCAAATCTTTTTGTATCTATGCTGGAGTACATGGTGGGAGATCAGAATGAATCAGAAAGACTAGGTTTGTTGAAAGAGGCAAAAAGAGGTCCAAAAGGCCTTTACTGCAGCGATATAGATGGAAGTATAGAACATACCTACTTAAATGCAATTAAAGGCATAGTAGAAGGGCAAAAGGGTTCTATAAGTGGCGCAAAACTTTTTTTAGAGAAAATAGAAAAAAACATACCAAAAAACAAAAGAGGGCTTTTTGGTTCATCAAGCATAAATTCCTCGGAACTACCTGATGTTAGTATTGCCATAGCACTGCTAAAGTACTATGCCAATGGGATATATGATTCCGAAGAATACCTACAAAGGCTACAAAGAGCGCATTATAGAGATTCAAAGAGTGTATCAAGTGTTTTATTGGAAGGGATACTATATTATGCACTTTCTGGAAGAACCTTGAATCAACATTAAATAGAGTATAAAGATAATTTAGATAATTTCAAAGTATCTCAAATTTAAAGTGGTAGTTTATGAGCCCTTCTTCTCCATCTGTATACATCTTCCTAAAAACCTGTTTAACAGCTGCTCCTATTGCTACTTCCTTTCCACTTTCTACAATATGTCCTTCAACCATCGGTCCTTCATCTAATTTTATAATCCCAACTACATAAGGCGCGTTTTCTTTGAACGCTTCCGCCGGTACGTGTATTTTTGTAAATGAAAATATCTTTCCATTTCCGCTAAATTGCATCTCCTCCATCTTTGTGTTTCTTCCGCAGTTCTTGCATACTATCCTAGGTGGAAAGTAATTAGTGTTACAATTTTTGCATACATTACCTACCAAATTGTATCTTGCATTAAATTTTCTCCATGCGCTTGCAGATGCTTTTTCCATATCACTCACTAATTAGCTCGTTTCATTATGTGGACAACGGCAGTTGCACCACTTCCTCCAACATTATGGGTCATTCCTATTTCTGCTTTAGTTACCTGCCTACTCTTCGCTTCACCTCTTAACTGTTGTGTTATCTCTACAGCTTGCTTTATTCCAGTTGCACCTACTGGATGCCCACAACCTTTAAGACCTCCACTAGTATTGACAGATAGCTTAGAGTTAAGTTTTGTCTCACCATTAAATATGGCCGCTGCGGCCCTACCTTTTTCATAGAAGCCTAAGTCCTCCATTGCAAGTATCTCTGCAATAGTAAAACAGTCATGCACCTCAACTACATCTATATCTTTAGGAGTAACATTTGCCATTTTATAAGCGTGGTTTGCTGCTATTTTTGTGGCCTTAATCTCAGTAATTGAGTCTCTTTCAGAAAGGCTTAATGTGTCGCTAGCCTGTGAGCTAGCCATTATTTTTATTGGTGTATCATTGTATTTTTTAGCTATTTCTAAAGGCGCTAATATTACGACGGCAGCTCCGTCAGAGATTGGAGAGCAATCAAAGACCTTTAAAGGCTCAGCAACAATCTTTGAGTTTAAAACGTCGCTTATGGTTATTGTCTTTCTAAACTGAGCATACTCATTTTTAGCTGCGTTTTCATGGTTTTTTACCGCTACGCTTGCTAACTGTTCTTCTGTAGTTCCATACTCATGCATATGCCTTCTTGCCATGAGCGCATACAGCCCTGGAAAGGTTATTCCTTGGCTAAGTTCCCACTCTTGATCTCCTGCACCTCCTAATGCAGTAGTGGCCTCTGAGGTTGTAACATCTGTCATCTTCTCCACTCCTCCTACAACTACTATGTCATGTATCCCGCTTGCTACTGCAATATATCCTTGCCTTAACGCACTACCTCCGCTTGCACATGCATTTTCAATTCTTACGGCAGGTATGTTCTTAAATCCTAATTGATCTGATAATAATGCCGCCATATGTTCTTGCCCTACAAACCTTCCTGAAGCCATTGTGCTTCCATAAACTATCTCTACCTCTTTGCTGCTTATGTTTGCATCTGTTATAGCCTTCACTCCAGCTTCTGCCATAAGCTCTCGCATTCCATGTTCCCATCTCTCTCCAAACCTTGTAAGTCCTACTCCTATTATTGCTACATCTCTCATAAACTCACCACTTTTTGATTCCTCCTCTGTTTTTCAGGTATATTGAATAATCAATGTATATCTTTCTTGTTTCTATTATATCCTTTACCTTTACAGATCTGCCTTTTTTGTTTTCTATTCCATCTGATACCTCTATGGCAAAGGAGTCGCTTCCTGCTCCTGAACCAAAACTTGTAAGAAGTATCTTTTCTCCTGGTTTAGCTATATCTAGAACTGCGGCAAGCCCAAGCATGGACGCTCCAGAGTAGGTGTTTCCTATCAATGGTGTTAAAAGTCCATCCCTTACCTGTTTTTCTTCGAATCCTAATGTTTTAGCAACATTAAGCGGAAACTTTCCATTAGGTTGATGAAATATTGCATACGAAAAGTCCGAGGGCGTAAATCCTGTCATTTCGAATAGCTGTTTTGTAGCTCCTATGACGTGCTTGAAATAAGCTGGCTCTCCTGTGAATCTTCCACCATGGGAAGGAAAAGAAGCACCTTCTCTTCTCCAAAAGTCTGGCGTGTCTGATGTGAAACTTGTCGTTTTAAGTATCTGTGCTATATACTCGCTTTTTTCATTTCCTAATATAAAAGCTGCGCCACCTGCACTGGCTGTGTACTCAAGAGCATCGCCCGGTCTTCCCTGGGATGTATCGCTTCCTATGCTCATCCCATATTTTATCATCTTGCTATCTACCATTCCCATTACCATTTGTATTCCAGCAGTTCCTGCTTTACATGCAAACTCAAGGTCGGCAGCGGTTAATTTATTTCCAGCTCTAATGGCCTGTGAAACTATTGTTGCAGTTGGCTTCACTGCATATGGGTGTGATTCAGAGCCAACATATATCGCTCCTATTTCTTTTGGATCTACTCCGCTATGCGTAATTGCTCTTCTTGCAGCTTCTACTGCTATAGTTGCTGCATCTTCATCTATAGACGGAACGCTCTTTTCAGATATATTTAATCCTTTTTTAATGCTTTCTGGATCCTCACTCCATACCTTTGCTATCTCCTCTACCTTTATTCTGTATCTTGGAATATCAACTCCGTACCCTATAATACCTGCCATAAAATCAAGTAGAACTTTTAATTGAGAATATTAATATACATATGCTCTGGTTAGTTATTTGTCTAATAACCTTGTTTATCTAAATAACTCTAAATTATTTTTTTAATGAGCAGTAAGCTTTTTTGATCCAAAAGTGCAAGTTTTATCTCATAAGGTGTGTTAAACTCATCGATAAGTATAACGGTTCCATCCTTTCTTTTTATTACATTCCTTCTAGTTATAGTTAAAATATTCAATGGACCAGATCTTGTAACCAACTGCCATTTTATTCCATCTCCGGTCATGCTTATCTGTTTAATTCCTATTACAGTTGGCTTAAAACTATTTAACGAAATGGATTTTAATAATATCTCCTTAGATCGTGCATCGAGTTTATTAATATCTCTTATTATAGCAGCTTCCTTACCATCAGAATCTCTATCTATATCTCTTTCATATAATATGACAATATCGGGGTTAGAAATAGGAAATGGACGTTTTGGTCTTAACTCTTTAAATGTCTTATTCTTTATTTTTATATTTATGAAGCTGCCTCTTTTTCCATCAGTTATTTTTATTTCTTTTTCATTTTTAAGTAGTTTCAAGTAATCTGAGAGTTCAAGTTTTTTCTTAGAAATAGGCAAACCATTTATGTTTTTTTCTTTAAACAGATTATAGAGTATCTTCTTTTTTTCAAATAATACTTTAGGTTTCCCTTCTTCAACAAGCTTTCCTTTATTCATGACTAATACATAATCTGAGCTCATCACTTCATCGACATTATGTGTTATCCATATTGTTGTTTTTCCTTTTATCAATTTAAGTATGGTGCTGCTAACAGCTCTTGCGCTGAAAGCATCAAGATTTGATGTAACTTCATCAAGTATTATTATCTCCGGATCTATTATCATAGCTCTTGCAAGAGATACCTTTTGTCTTTGTCCTCCAGATAATGAAACTCCACGTTCTCCAATAATGGTATCATATCCTAAAGAAAATCTCATTATATCATCATGAATTTCTGCTGCTTTGCTTGCTGCGATTATTTTTATCGGATCTACATTACCTTCAAGATAATAGGATATATTATAGATCAAGGTGTCATCAAAAAATGCAGCATCCTGTGGAACATATGCTATTCTTTTCCTATATTCCATAATAGCTAATTTATTTATATCGACATTTCCTAAATATATAGATCCTTTATCCGGTTGATAAAATCGCATAATTAATTTTGCCATTGTTGTTTTACCAGAACCACTCCTTCCAACAATAGTAGTAATCCTTCCTTCCTGAATAGTTGCCGTAATGTTCTTTATTACTGGGAGCAACGGTTCATATCCAAACCAGACATCTTTGAAAGAAACTACGCTGTTTTTAATATTATCTTCCTTTTTGTTTCCATTATCATTAACCACTTGCTTTACTTCTAATATTTCCTTTATCCTATCCCCTGAAGTTATCGCTTGTTGAACAAACGGCAGTATATTTCCGAGCTGGTTAATTGGCGAGTAGAACATACTCATGTATGCTATAAATGCAGTTATTATTCCTAGTTCAAGATTTCCTGCTATTACTAGGTTGCCTCCTATCCACCAAATCAGTATTGTTGCCATAGAGGTAAGGAATCCAACTAGTGGCCAACGTATATAATTTAGTCTAAGCACATCCATCTGCGAATTATAATACTCGTTCAATACTCCGTCAAAATTTTTGCTTTCATAGTCTTCATTTACAGTTGCCTTTACAACCATGTAATTTGGCATAACATCCGATATTTTAGATATCATATCTGCTCCATTTCGATAGTTTTTATGATAAATCCTGCTAGCTTTTTTTCTGTAATCTACTATTATTAAAACAATAAATGGTATTGGCACCAGGACATAAATTGCAAGAATGGGAAACAGGCTAAAAAGTATAGCACTTATACCTATTATTGTAAGTAGATTTGTAGCTATTGTTGGTATTCCGTATGTCATGAGCCACTGTGTATTACCAACATCGTTTATAAGCCTGGACAGTATTCTGCTCGTTGTTGTTTTTTCTATAAATGTAGACGGCAATCTTATTGCGTGTGAGAATAATCTGCTTCTTATATCCTTTATTATTCTGTTTCCAGTGAGATTGAGGGTATATGTTTGTAGCATCCCAAGCAAGGCGCTAACTCCATAAGAGAGTGCCAAAACAATGGTAAGCTCTATGAACAGCGAGTTTGAATGCGTTCCTGACAATAATACATTATCTATCAATATAGAAAGAAGATATGGCGGTATTAAGTTTATTATTACGGTAAGCATCGATACAATTCCACTAAATATCAAAAGATACTTGTGCTTTGAAACATATCCATATAACCACATAACCGTACTTATCTTCTTAATAGCCTTTTTTTCTTTATCCTCAAAATTGAGCTCTACGTTCTCTCCATTTTTAATATATTCATTTATTGCATTTGAAAATCTATTGAAATTCTCCTCTTTTTTCTTTGTAAAATATGCTATCTCATTTTCTTTTCCATAAATTGTTTTTATTATAAGCTTGCAGATACCTACTCCAACCTCAATATAAGCGGAATCTATCTTATCACTTGCTATGCTATATAATATTTTATTGTTATAACTAACCTCCAACTTATTTTTATCTGCAATTATAATCTCTTCCCCCAAAATAAGATCATGAGTGAGGTCAGATTTTATTGTTATCATAATCATGCCAATAAAAGTTCAGTTAAAGAACATTAAAAATCTTTGCATACTGCGTTATCTTTAACTCAAATTTATACTATCATTATAAATAATAGTTAGTATATAATATAATTGAATAAGAATTAAAGTTTAACAGAATTTAAGTACAGCTTTCACAGCTTCTTCTTAAGGCCGTTATATATTAAAAATAAAACATACTTGATCTAACATTTGATTAAGAAATTAAAAATTACTTTTTAAGAATTTATTTTGAGATCTTAAGTGTTTTTGCGGCTAAACAAATATTCTTATTCTTATACATTCTTTATCTATTACGATAACATGCAAAAAATAAAGATGCTAGTGTGCGATTTTGACGGCACTCTTGTAAAATCTCACCATTCCTTTCCAAGTACCTTGACAATAAAACTGCTAAAAAACATATCTAAAAAAAATGTTCGTTTGGTTTTATCTTCAGGCAGAAGTTATGATTATCTCTCTGGTTTTTCAAGAGCATTAGGATTAGATACAATAATAATATCTGGAGACGGTTCATCTATAAATTATAAAGACAAGAAAATAAACTTAGTCAAAAAAAGAAAAATGCCAAATCCATTGCGAAAAAAGATAATTGAAAGATTCCCAGAACTTAATATATCCTATTGGTCGCATAGAGACGGAATTCGGGTTGATATAGAAAAACTTACAAAAAAGAAAAAGATTCAGGTAACGCGTTTTATTAAATCTACAGCAAGATCAATCAATTACAAGGGACATATAATATCTTATCCTGAATTGCTTGATATAGGACATCAATATTCAAATAAAGGTATAGCTCTAAAAATGTTAATGAAACTGATTAATGTTAAAAAACATGAGGTTATAGCAATTGGCGATTACAAAAATGATATTCCTATGATAAAAAAAGTAGGATTGTTTATTTTTATAGGGAATAAAACAAAGCACAGGCAAAAACATATAAAAAGATTTTACACAATAGAACAAGCATTATCTTACATCAACACTATTTGCTAAAATTATAAATTATCTGATTGTTCTAAAGTTGTCCTAAAGAATTGATAATTGATATAAATAAAAAAATAAACTTTGCTTTACATTTACATTTTTAACTATATATGCAGTTACTTTACTAGCGTATCCTTTTTACTTAAAATGTATATAAAGGTTTATATACTTTTTTGTATAAAGTAGTAGTGCTTTATACTCCGAGGAGTTGCTTTGCAACACTCTTGGTAATGAGGCTTTTTAAGCCAAACCAAAAATAGATTGATTAAATGAGCGATCTTAATAATGATCTTAGACTTGTTATTGACACAGGTAAGTATACTTTAGGCAATCGTGAAGTGGTTAGGAGCATAACTGCATCAACTGCAAAAGCAATAGTGCTTGCTTCTAAAGGTAAAAAGAGTATAGTAGAAGACATACTTCACATGTGTAAGGTGGCAGGTGTTCGTGTCATATCATATACTGGCAATTCAATAGAGTTAGGGGCATTATGCGGTAAGCCATACTCAGTAAATGTTATAGCCATAAACGAGCCAGGAAATTCTAATATTTTAAAAGAGGAATATGTATAGGTGTTATGTTTGCCGAATGGAGAGTTTGCAGCAAAGGAACTTGTAAGAAAAAGAAAGAAGCAGAGGCTTTTGAATAAGTGGTGGAAAAGAAGATACTTCAAGCTAAAGCAAAAATACGATCCTGTAGGTACAGTTCCTATGGCGAAAGCGCTTGTACTGAAAAAATTTGTACTACAGCAAAAGCAACCTCATAGCGGTTTAATAAAATGCGTTAGAGTTCAGCTGATTAAAAATGGAAAGATAGTCGGAGCATATGTTCCTTTTGATGGTTCTATAAACATGATAGAGGAGCACGACGAAGTAACAATACAAGGTATGGGAGGATCCCAAAGAGGTCAGATGGGCTGCATACCTGGTTTAAAATATAGAGTAATAGCGGTCAACGGCGCTGACATATTCCAAGTTGTAAAAGGTAAAAAAGAGAAACCTAAGAGGTAATATTTATGGCAGAAACAATTAATACTAAAAGTATCAATGAACCTGAAGAGGTTAAAGCAGAACAGGTTCAGCCTAATGTTGAATTTTCTGATAACAAAGCTCAAAGAAAACCAAGAAGAATAGTTAAATCAGAGTCAGATACTTCTGCGAGTGATTCGTTGCAACCCTCTAAAGGTAAGGCTCTTTTATTTGGAAAGTACAGTACTTATGATATAATAGTTGGAGATGAAAGTGTAAGAAATTATGTAAGATTTAACGGTCAAGTTTTTCCCAACATGTATGGAAGAAGAAAATATCATGCTTATTATCACGCACACCTAGACATAATAGAAAGATTGGTAAACAAAATGATGCGAGGCGGTACAGGTAAAAAGGTAGGCGGAAAGGTCATAAGAACAGAAGGAAGGCTTCAGGGTAAAAAGTTAAAGGTAATGAGAATTGTAGAAAGTGCATTTGAGAGTATAAATAAAAAAACAGGAAAGAATCCAGTACAGGTTTTTGTAGATGCTCTTCAAAATGCAGCTCCTATAGAAGATACTACCCGTGTAAGATATGGTGGCATTTCATATAACGTTGCAGTAGGTATAAGTTCTAATAGAAGAGTCGATGTGGCCTTGAGAAACATAGCTCTTGCGGCTTTGATAAATGCGTTTAATAAAAAGAAAAAACTTTCAGATGCTCTAGCAGATGAGCTTGTGCTTGCTGCTGATAAATCCCCAGATAGTTATGCTATAAAGAAGAGGCTTGAGGGAGAAAGAATCGCCAAGAGGGCAAGATAAATTGTGAGTTTATGGTTAGAAAAGAGTTCGTTGCAGAAGAAGTAGCAAAGATAATGCATGATAAGGAAAGAATAAGGAATGTAGCTATTATAGCGCACGTCCACCATGGAAAAACCACACTTACCGATTCATTGCTTGCACGCGCAGGAATAATCTCAAAAAGCGTAGCAGGGGATGCTCTTTATACAAACTATGAAGCTATAGAAAAAGATAGGAGGATGACAATCAAATCGGCAGACATCTCTCTTTCATTTAGTTATAATAATAAAGATTACATAATAAATCTTATAGATACTCCCGGTCACGTATATTTCGGTGGCCACGTAACAAGATCAATGAGGGCAGTTGATGGGGTTGTTCTAGTTGTAGATCCTGTAGAAGGAATAATGCCTCAGACAGAAACGGTGCTTAGACAAGCGCTTCAAGAAAGGGCAAAACCTGTTCTTTTTGTCAATAAAACAGACAGACTTCTAAATGAACTTAGATTAACTCCAGAACAAACCTTCGAAAGACTCCTTAAATTAATAAACGACGTAAACGTAATGATAAAACGTTTTGCTCCAGAAGAGTATGGGGATAAATGGCAGGTAAGCGTTGAAAACGGAAGCGTATGCTTTGGTTCAGCTTATAAAAAATGGGCAATATCAACAAGAATAATGGAGAGATATAAAGTTACCTTTAAAGATATATTCAAACTGACGCAAGAACAAAACGAAACCAAACTTCAAGAGGTTGCACCTATAGATGAAGCAACATTATCGATGATGATAGAACACTTACCAAATCCAAAAGAGGCGCAGCCGTATAGAATACAAAAATTATGGCACGGAGATCTACAAAGTATAGATGGAAAGGCAATGACCTCTGTAGATCCAAACGCTAAGGTCAATATTGTAATATTTGGAATTGCTAACGATCCTCACAGTGGTGAAATAGCCATAGGTAGAGTCTTTTCAGGATCTGTAAAAAAAGGTACAATGCTTTATACCACTGGAGTTTTAGAACCTCAAAAGGTTCAACAGGTAGGCATATACATGGGTCCAGAAAGAGTTCCAGTAGATCAAATATCCGCCGGGAATATAGCGGCATTGGTAGGCCTTAAAAATATTTCAATAGGAGATACTGCAAGCGAGAACAACATAGAACCGTTCGAACAGATAAAGCATTACTCTCAGCCTGTTGTCACTAAGGCAATCGAAGCAAAAGACACTAGAGATCTTATGAAATTAATAGAAGCATTACGTCAGCTTTCTAAAGAGGATCAAACAATTCAGGTAGAGCTTAACCAGGAAACTGGAGAGCACTTAGTAAGCGGTATGGGAGAGCTGCATCTTGAAATAATAGAGACACATATAAAGGATGATTATAAAGTTGACATAACTACCTCTGAGCCTATTGTAGTCTATAGAGAAACAATAGAAGGCCAAGCAAAAGATATCGAAGGTAAAACTCCAAATAGACATACACGTTTCTATATCGATGTAAAACCACTAGAGCCTGCTGTATTTGAGCTTGTAGAAAATGGAACCATAAAGAATGGAAAACCAAAAGGCAAGCAATATCTAGACGATTTAATAAAAGCAGGAATGCAAAGAGATGAAGCCCGTGGAATAGTTGATGTTGCAAATGGAAATATGTTAATAGATGCTACTCATGGGGTTCAGTATCTCGATGAGGTAATGGAGCTTTTAATAGAAGGTTTTGAGGATGCTATGCATGATGGGCCGCTTGCAAGAGAAAAATGTTCCGGCGTTAAGATACTTATAAAAGACGCTACTATTCATGAAGATCCTGTTCACAGAGGTCCAGCCCAAATAATACCTGCAATAAGAAGACCAATATATGCAGGTATGCTTATGTCTGGCGTATCACTCTTAGAGCCTAAACAAAAGTTTACTATAAACATACCTCAAGAGTATCTATCAGATATAATTACATTTGTACAAGGAAAGAGAGGACAGATAGTAGACATACAACAAGAAGCAGAACAGGCAACTGTTCTTGCAAAGATGCCTGTAGCAGAAGTAATAAAGGGTTTCTCTAACGAAATAAGAGGTCTTACCGCAGGAAGGGCAATATGGTATCCAGAGTATGCAGGATATGAAAAACTTCCAAAAGACCTTCAAGATAAAGTAGTCAGAGAAATAAGAAAGAGAAAGGGACAACCTCCAGAACCACCTACAGCACAGCAATTTATGGATTAATTTAAATTATATTGAACCAATGAAATGAGGTAATAAAATGGCAAAATCTTATGTGAAATTTGAAGTATCTAAGGAAGTTTCTGAAAAGGCGCTTGAAGCTGTAAGGCTTGCAAAGCAGAGCGGTACCGTAAGAAAAGGAGTGAATGAGGTAACTAAAAGCGTAGAGCGTGGTTTATCAACTCTAGTAATACTCGCAGAGGATATAGAGCCTGAAGAGGTAGTTATGCACATACCTACTTTATGCGAACAAAAGAAAATAAGTTATGCCTATGTTCCTACAAAACTTGAGCTTGGAAAAGCAATAGGTATGTCTGTGCCTTGTTCATCAGTTGCAATAGAAAAAGCAGGAGAGGCTCAATCAGCAATAAATGAGGTTATCTCTAGAGTTACCGGAAAGGCTCCAGAAAAGAAAGAATCAGAGCAAAAAGAAAAGAAACCAGAGCAGCATGCAAAGAAAGAAAAGAAGGAGCAAAAGCAAGAGGTAAAAGAGTAGTTTCAAGTGATTTTAATGGCAGAAAATAAAACTGAAGAAGAATCAAAAACAAAGGAAGTTAAAGTAGAGAAGAAAGATACAGCTCCTGCCACTCAAGAAACTCAGAAACCTCAACAAAAGAATGACAACACCATATTTGAAGGATATCTTGCCGAAGTTGTTGACGTAGCAAAAGGAAGAACCGGCATATATGGCGAGATAAAACAGGCAATGTGCAAGATAATGCAGGGCAAGGATAAAGGAAGGGTCATAAGAAGAAATCTTTCTGGAAAAATAAAGAAAGGAGATATGATAAGGCTTCCTGATACAAGCAGAGAAGATAAGAGGATAATGGCAAGGTAATGTTATGAAATGTTCATATTGTCAAAAAGATATCGAGTCTGGAACTGGCTTTGCATTTGTTAGAAAAAGCGGTGTTGCAAGATATTTCTGTTCTAGGAGATGTTATAAATTCAATATAGTTTACAATAGGAAACTACGAAACAAAGAACAGGCCAAATAAGAACATTAATCTTATTCTTTTTATTTTTAATTTTTATAAATTTTTATATTGTTTTTTAAGTTATGTTATATTTATATTTTTTGTAATAATAACTATTAGGTAATACCCTATGCAACCTCTCGAGATAAACGAACGTATAATGATCATTCACTTCGGAGAGCTATGGCTAAGAGGAAAAAATAGGAATAGGTATATCTCTAGACTTATTAGAAATATTACTCAAGGATTAAACAATGAGTCGTTTTCGCTTGTTTATTATTATGATAGGATACTTTTACGTTTTTCTAAAGACTCAAATATCGAGAGTATAGAAAAAAAAATAAAAAATGTTTTTGGGATAAGTGCATACGAATTTGCAGTAGTAGGAAAGCCAACCATCGAGTCTATTAAAAAAATATTTTTATATGAAATAAAAAATATTGATTCTAAAACAGTTAAGACGATAAAAATAACATCGCACAGATCATTTAAAGGACTTAGCTTTAACTCATTAGATGTTATATCAGAGTTAACAAAACTTGCAGAAAAAAAAGGACTGAATATTTCTAATCACACTTACGATATAGAATTTTCTGTAAACATAACAAAAGACTATTCTTTTACATACTCCAAAAAATTAAAAGGTGCAGGAGGTCTTCCAGTAGGTAGCAGCGGGGTTGCCGTTATACTTATATCTGGAGGATTGGACTCCCCAGTTGCTGCATGGTATGCCATGAAAAGAGGTCTTCAGCCTGTTTTTGTTCATATACATGCTTATCCTAACAATGACGAAGCGTACGGTACAAAAATAAAGGATATCTACGAAGTGTTATCTTCATATGCTACAAAACCAAAGCTGTATCTATTTCCATCTTCTGAGTTTCAACTTTTATCTACAAAACTTGGCAGAAGCACCACAGTAGTGTTAAAATCATTTATGCTTAATCTTGCCGATAAGGTAGCTGAGAGAGAACATTCCAGTTTAATATACACTGGTGAAAGTTTAGGACAGGTTTCTTCTCAAACACCGTCAAACATTCTTGCAGAAAGCGTAGGAATAAAACGGCAAATACTTCGTCCTCTGATAGGTTTAGATAAAGATGAGATAGTTAAAATATCAAGAAATATAGGGACATTTGATTTATCCATAAAAGAATATAAGGACATATGCAGCATAAACTCAAGAAATGCCTCTACATCTATAACATTGGAGGAAATAAAAAAACTTTCAAAGGAAATAGGCATGAAAAAATTGGTATTAAAAACCTTTAAAAAATTCAAGCTTATATATCAATAAACAAAATATAAGAAGATTTATCAATAAAAATTAAAAACAAACATTTATATTAACTAAAGACAAATGATTGGCGATAAATATGGCTGAGAA
>JAJZLO010000019.1 GCA_021803405.1 Microcaldota archaeon
TAAAATTTTGCATGTTAGAATTATATTTTTTGATTTATTCCCAAAAAAAGTGACATGATTTATGTATTTATTTAGCTCATCTACTGTGGCGTTGGCAAAGTCCTTTGTAGTTTGAAACCTCTTATATAGTTCAGGAGTTAATGCATTAACAACCTCGTCCTTAGTCTGAGCAGATAATATTGCAGCTACTAGTAACTGGATAGGAGTTTTAAAATTAAGATAATACTTTGCATTAGGATACTTATCTTTAAGTATCTCAAATGCGTTTATTGCATTTTTTTTATCTAACAGCTCAAACATCAAAATCACTTATGGTGCAAGTCTAGTACGATCTCTTGGGAACATTGAACACTCACGTATATTAGACATATTAGTTATTCTCATTACAAAACGTTCTAAGCCTATGGACCAGCCAGAGTGTGGAGGTGCCCCATTTTTAAATGCAGAAACATAGAACTCAAAGAGTTTAGGGTCATTGCCTCTCTTCCTAATAGCTTCTTCTAAAAGATATGGGATGTGTATTCTTTGTGCTCCACTAGATATTTCAAGCCCCTTATAAATGAAATCAAAGGTATTAGAAAACTCAGGATCAGAGTCTGTTGGCATGCTGTAAAAAGCTCTAATAGCAGTAGGATATTCCTTTACTATCAATAAATCTCCAAAAATCTTCCCTAGTCTTAATTCATCTTCTTTAGAAAAATCATCTCCTATAGATATATTTCTCCCATCCTTTTGTAATTCAGATATTGCTTTTTTGTATGTTATTTCAACTATCTTATCATTTTTTATATCGACACCTAGTCTTGAGAGATCCTCAGAATTTTCTTTTATAACTGAGTTTAATATACCCTTTACTGTTTTCTTAAGCAATTTTATTGCATCGTTATGATCGGAAAAACCAATCTCCACATCCATCTGAGTTATCTCGTTTAAATGAAAAATTGTATTGTGTTTCTCGGCTCTGAATACCGGTGTCACCATAAATACCTTATCAAAACCACCTATAACGGCAAGTTGTTTGTATAACTGTGGAGATTGAGCAAGATATGCAGCATCTCCAAAATAATCCACCTTGAATAGATCAGTTCCGCCTTCAGTAGCTTCCTTAACAAGAGAAGGAGTACGTATTTCTTTGAAGTTTTCTTTTTTTAGTATCTTTCTAAAATTTTCAAGAACAGTTGATTCTATATTGAAAACAGAGGTAGTTTGCAAGCGTCTTAAATCGATATATCTAAAATTTAATCTTACGTCTAGCTCTACCGGAACCTTTCCTGTTACCTCGAAAGGTATTGAAGATGAAAGAGGATTAAGATCTTTAATATAATTAGGTATTATCTCTACTCCATTCTTTGCTTGTTTATTTTCAACTACAACTCCTTTTATGGTTATTACACTTTCCTTTGGTAATATCATTTGCTTAATTATATCTTCTAAGACAACTCCTTTTTTTGCTGTTATCTGTATTATTCCAGTATTATCTCTAAGTAAAACAAAAAGTATGTGGCCTAAATCTCTTACTTCGTGTACCCATCCTGCGAGGCTTATTTCCTTGCCTACCAATTTAAGATTTATTTCAGAGATATAATGGCTTCTAAACTGCTCTTGCAAAATAAACACCAGATATATTTAGATGCAAAAGAATAAATGCGGTTCGCTTATTATTTAAAAGGAAGAAAAAAGATAAAATAAAAAAATAAAAATAAATATACTTAAACTATTTTGCTAAAAGTATCTCTATAGAGCTTACTTTTGATTTTGTTCCATCTTCATTTGACAACTCTTCAGATCCTATCACTATGCTGTCCACCTTAGTGTCAGTAACAAATCGGTTTCTTGCTATCTCGGCTACATCAACAGCTCTTGATATTGCATTTCCTCTTGCCCTTACCTTTACACTTTTAGCTCCATTGTTAAATTGGGTAACTACCGCAAGAACATAATTCATAGCAGGTTTTTTCCCAATCAGGACAATATTCTCTCCCATCGTAGTCTCTATTTTTTCTTCTGTCATATTTTCACCAAGTCATGTTAAGCAAAACTTATTTCATGAGTTACTTAATATTATTCTAGTATAGTACATATTTAAAGCTTTTATATATTTTTATTAGACTGCAATTCTTCCGCCTTTCTTGCAAAAATCAAATATGCAGTATGCCATATCCCTTTTGTTGTAGGTCGCATACCTTCTTCTCTTACAAGAATGTCTCGTAATATGCACTCGACTACATGAACTTCTTTAAAATTTAATTTTTTTAATGTATTAGAAAATTTAACTACTTGTTCCATATGTGGTATATAAGCAGCAACTATTCCGTTTATCTTTAATGCTTTTTTAACATTTTTTAATGCTTTTTCAGCATTAGGCATATCTAATGTAAATATATCTACATCCTTTTCGTCTATTTTTTTGGTTACATCTTTATTCTTAAGAGTTATGTTATTCAACTGAAGAAGTTGTATGTTTTTTTCAGCTATCTTTGTAAAATCCTCTCTTATTTCATAAGTGCTTACCTTTTTAGCTATCATTGCCAAGCTTACCGCAAGCCAACCGCTGCCAGTACCAGCATCTACACATATGCTTTCTCTATTTACTCCAGTGTATGCGAGTATTATTCCAATATCTTTAGGCAATATAACCTGTGGACCGCGTTTAAGCTTTTTATAAAAAGTAGGATATATAAATAATTTCTTCATTTAACCACCTATTATTGCAGCAGGCATAACACTATTTGGAGGAGTAATTCTTACATCTATCCAACGTACATATATGTAATTAGCAGTACCTGCAGAACTTGATATATTTAGATTTGCAGTTCCAGTTTCATAGGCATTTGAATATACATTATTAGCACCATAAACTCCAAAATCATAATTTGATGATAAGTTCTCTACGTTTCCATAACTATAAGTATTTGGTGTTTCCCATAATGATAATAAATTATATGAAGTAATGGATGAGGCAGGCGATAAGCAAGATGATCCACCATATGGAATATCATAAAGATCAAAGTTATTTTCTCCACAATTATCCGCTATTACAAAACTTTGATGCGTTGGATTTACCCAGCCTACATACTGCATAGGCTCAAGGTAAGAATTTGTTAATGAAAGTTCTGTAAAATAAAGATAGCCATCAATTGTATTAGATACCATATTAAATGTTTTTTTAGATTCTATAGAGTTATTTATAATATCTGCTTGGCCTGTTCCATTTATTTTTAAACCGTTGTTAATCGAAACGCCTTTTGGCGAAGATATCCAAAGATTTGAATTTAATGTTGTTCCGGTAAAGTTGTCATAAAAATTGAAAATTTTAGGACCTATGTCATACTCTGCATACGTTGTTTGAAAACAACCTGAAGAACAGTATAACTCCGGAGCATAACCAGTATATCCATTTATTACTGGATTATTATTGGTTAAAAAATTAAGGTATATTGTTAGAGTATTAGAGCCACTTCCTGCAGCATTTAAGGTATTTGAACCTAAATTTACCCAGATAATAGTATTGGTTGCAGTTTTGCTTGCGCCGCTTTCTATCCATGCATATAAAGGTACATTTCCTGAGGTACCTATTGGCGCAGTTGATGTAAACTCAAGATTGCTGAGATTTGACATCTCGTTTGATGAGTATTGTGATAATGAAGGATTAAAGTATATCATCTGCTGAAAATTTGATGATACGGTATTAGATTGATCATTAGATATAGAAACTGGAACATAGTACGCATATTGCTGGGTTTGTATTGTTACCTCACTATTTATGCTGTTTGTTGTTTCTGGACTTGTTGCTGAGTCGGTTACAAATATACAGTAATATGTATTTGTTGTTGGAGAAACTGAACTAAAGGATGCAGAGCCCGATGAAAGAGATGAGAGTGTCTGGACGAGTGTTGAACCTGTATTGCAAGTAGATGTAGAAGAAGAATAAAGCTTTGCCGTATAATCTGGAGTTCCACCTGTCCATGATGAAGTAAATGAAACTGACCCACCACTGCTAATTGATGGATTCGATGGTGAGATTGAAGGGGTGCCTAATGCAGAATTTACAACCACCGTTGTAGATACAGAATTTGCTTCTTGTGCAGGAGACTCCGAATCTTTTACAGAAACAAAGTATGGTGTTGGACTGGAGGGAGTTGCAGAATATGTAGCTGAGGTCGCACCAGAAATTGGTGAACCTGATGGACTTTCACCCTCATACCACTGATATGAATATGGAGAAACGCCTCCTGAAACTGATGAGGAGAGAGTGATACTTTGACCGCTATCTATATAAGGTGAACCTGAAGGTGAAATTGAAACAGACAACGACGAAGAGGTTGTAACTGTCACCTCACTATTTATGCTGTTTGTTGTTTCTGGATTTGTTGCTGAGTCGGTTACAAATATACAGTAATATGTATTTGTGGTTGGAGAAACTGAACTAAAAGATGCAGAGCCCGATGAAAGAGATGAGAGTGTCTGGACGAGTGTTGAACCTGTATTGCAAGTAGATGTAGAAGAAGAATAAAGCTTTGCCGTATAATCTGGAGTTCCACCTGTCCATGATGAAGTGAATGAAACTGAACCACCACTGCTAATTGATGGATTCGATGGTGAGATTGAGGGAGTTGATAGAGTTGGATTTACAGAAACTTCTGTACTGCTAGAAGTGGCTGATTTTGAGGGAGTTTCAGAATCTGTTACAACTACACAATAATAAGTAGTAGAACTTGGAGAAGTAGAGTATGATGAAGAAGTAGCGCCGGATATTTTTGTACTTGAAGAACTACATGAGGATGTTGTAGATGAGTACCATTGATAGGAAAATGGTGCTTTTCCTCCTGAAACAGATGAAGTAAATGCTATATTTTGTCCGTTATCTGCAACTTCAGTAGAACTTGGAGTTATAGAAACTGAAAAGTATGATGATGGAGAGTATAAAGTTGATGGTGGCATTATATTGTTTGGTGGATAATCTCTTTCCCTAATATAATCAATAATTATTGCATTAGCATCATTCCATATACCACCTAATCCTGTAGTTACTGTAGGCAATGTAGATGGAGTTGAATCAGATGCATATGGTATGTAATTATAATAGAACTCATTGTTTCCATTTATTCCCCAGTATACACTTAAAAGATAGTTACCTGAAGGTATTGCACTGGCAACTTGATCTCCATTATATTCTGGAGCATTAGGTCCTGTAACTAAAGGAAAAGTGGTATGTGAGCCAGTGCACGCATCATCGCCCCATGTTAAACCATTACCAGAAGAAACAGTATAATAACCAAAACCAAACCACCCGCAGGCCGTAATATATGGAGTGTCTGCATAATAATCAATAATTTGTTGAGAATTAATTCCATAGTTTGTTGAGGTGGTCTGAGCCCATTCACTATTTTGTAATCTTAAACCATTATCTATAAGCCCAGTTGTTGAGGTCTGCCAGCCATTAGGGACCGATACACCAGCAAAGTTCCAGTAGTTATTAAATACACTTGCCCCATTATCATACTTGCCATACCCTGTTTGAAAACATCCTAAAGTACACCATAGCTGCGGCGCATAACCTGTATAGCCAGAGGTTATAGGATTATTATTTGTAAGAAAGTTCATATATACAGTTTCAGTCCCCCCATTCGAGGTTATGCCAGATGGAAGTTTTAACCATATTATAGTATTTGATGCGGTATTACTTGCTCCACTTTCTATCCATGCATATATTGGAACTCCGCTTCCACCTTGGCCTGTGGTAAATTCAACATTGCTTAAGTTTTGATTAAGGCCGTAGATTTGATAAGAAGTAGGATTTATACTTAGCATCTCTTGGAAACCAGCAGGTATGGCATATGAGGTTGTATCGGTTATAACAATAGGTATTGAGTTTTCAGAAGAAAGGCTACCTTGCTGAACTATCTGTTCATTGGTAGATACTGGAACTATAAGTGATCCTTTAACTAGCTCCGTATAATGTGTTATTGCATCTGTATAATATATTGCTAAGGTTCCAGTGAATGTAGACCCTATATTTCCAGAATATGTTAAGGTATTTGTTGTATAACATTGAACATAAAATGTATCGCTGCTCCCTACAGGCATGAATATTTGGTTAGATGGAGGATTATATGGTTTCTGTCCTGGAAGAAGAGTTGAGTTTTCATAGCATGCTATTCCAGTTATATTTATAGGATTTGTTGTTTGTTGCCCTAAATTAAATACCAAAACCCCATTTGTATTTAAGTAATAATCCGAACATCCAAATCCACCTTCAAGTATACACTGTGTTGGAGGAGCTCTGTTGAATATTCCTAACTCAAAAAGAGCAGCAAGAGCAACAGCAATTATTAATATTGCCCAGCCATAAGTAGTCAAGTACTCTATTGCGCTCTGAAGTTTTAACATATGTATATCTATTACCTATTATTTTATAAATCTTCCATTTATTTTATAAATCTTCCATTTTCCTTTCCTATTATGGCTTCGTGAACAGAGTATTTTTTAATTACCTTTGCTTTTATTTCGTCGATATTTACATTGTTTTTAGTTCTAGCTATATGATCTACTTGATTAAGTTTATTCAGGTAATGATAATAGGCATTGAAAGCAGCTGTAAGCGCATCCCTTTCATGAAGATTAGATACTTTTTTATTGCTAAGTAGCAAATTTTTCTTTGAAACGCGCATATCGGAGTTTGGAGTAAAAAGAACAGCGTTAAAGATAGTGGCTAACTTTGCTACGGTATGATTTGCATGTTTTTTATCACTCGCTATAACTACTGGAGAACCTGATTTTTTGATATTGTCTATAAACCATTCTGTTCTTGCAAATCTTTCTGTATTAAGCACTACAATATTGCCTTCGAGATCTATACATGCTATAGCTGAGGTCTTCCCAGGATCTATACCAACTATTAAGTTGCGCATAAAGTTCAACAAGACTCATTTTTCAAGGAACATAGTGCGGTGTATGTTGTTTGTGGTAGCGCTTCGTATTGACAACCTATTATTACAGATGGACTTGATGTTATATTATAATACTTTGCCAGTATTGCTTGCCTATTTATTGTAGTCCCAGCAGATGAAATACAAGAGCTAAGTTGAGTTATGTTTAAACCTGAGTTCCTTGCTATAGAACTTAACAATGAAGATGACATATATGTATTTTCATAACTGCTGTTTAGCGTACTTGCAAAGGTATTGAATGACGATTGCTCAGATGCGCAGAAAAGATACTTTCCAAGCAGTGTTGCATTTGTTAAGCCCTTTGAGTTTGCTATTTCCTGCGAGTATTGTGTATATAATATATCTATATTTGTTAATACAGTTTTATTGAATTTTTTAGAGATATTTTGTAGGTAGTATAAACTATTTATGCTTCCTGGAGAGTAAGGATCTATAAACCAGTAAATTGGAGTTGTAGTAGAGTTAGTACATGAAACTTTATTGTTCAATTTTAAATAGCCATATCCTGCTACACTGCTATTTGTTATATTTAACGGTTTGATTGTTTGGACAGAAGGAGTTATTTGATTAGTATTTGAATCGTTTATTATAGCTGAAAAAAGGAAGGAGTTATTTGAGTTTAGGTACTTCTCAGGGACCGTAACAAGCCAGCTTCTTGAACTAGATAAGTAAAATGCCTTTATTTTAGAGATATTTGCTATAAATGGAAGAAGAGATTCTTGGCCTGTAGTGGTACTATAACCTGCCAAATATTGTTCAAATATTTTTTCTATTTGTGTTGCATTGTGCAATGGAGATATGCAAACACCATTCACATAACCATAAGAACATGAACTTGAGTTTTGTGTTTGATTCGTTATTATAACTATAGATTGCCTTGCATAAGATATATACAGAAGAAATGCAAAGGTTATAACTAATAATATTAGCAATGATATGTGTATGCCGTCAAGCCCTCCAAATCTTCCTATTGGCTTGATTATTATTTTAGGTTCATCATTCTTTTTTGATATTTTTCCTTTAGCCATTAAAATCCCTTAATATTATTTATATCGGGTCTGACGGGATTTGAACCCGTGACCTTCGCCTTAGGACGGCACCGCTCTATCCAAGCTGAGCTACAGACCCTTTTGAATTTCATATAATGATTCACATTGAAGATAATGGTGTTATACCTAATAACATTAACATATTATATAATGTTTGTTTTGTTGCATAGACTATAGCTAAAAGCAACTGTTTTTGATCTCCAGAATTTAAAACGTTTATATTTTCATAGAACTTTCCAAATAATATAGATAACTCCATACAGTATTCGGCGATTATACTGGGTTTATACTCTCTTGCTGCTTTCAACACTATTGAGTGTGCTTTTGAGATTAATTTTATTAGCTCAAACCCTCTATCCCTTTGCATCTTTTTAAAATCATCGCTCTCTATCTTAATTGCTTTTAAGTACCCAGCCTTATCAAGTATCTTGCAAGCCCTAGCGTACATGTAAAGACAGTATGGTCCGCTGTTTGAGTTAAAGTCGAGGGCTTTATCCCAATCAAAGACTAGTTTTTTAATTGGATCTATTCTTAAGAAATCAAACTTTATTGCCGCCAACGCTATTAATTTTGAAGATTTATGAACATCAACATCCTTAGAAATCTTGTCGGTTGAGATCATTATTTCTAGTGCTTTTTCGGTAACTGTTTTAAGAAGATCATCTGCGGTGTAATTTCTTTCATTTCCAAGCCATGTGCCGCTTCTTCCACTAATCTTACCTTCCTTTAAGCTTATTTCGCCATATGATATATGAATTAATGAATCTGCTTTATCCTTATCGATTAATTTAAGCGTATTTTTTAAGACATTCTGAGGTTCATTCTGTGCAGAGCCGATTATATTTATAACAAGATCCGCTCCCTTAAAGTTAAGCTCCTTTCCGTTTGGAGCCGTACTCATAGCATAAGATGAATCTGGCTGCTTGATAAACTCAATGGTCTTAAAATTTGTTTGTATTATCCCTAGTTTCCACATATGAAAAGCTATATCCTTAGCAAGATATGTTGGAACACCATTGCTTCTTAAAAGCACATTTCCATCCTCATCTGAAGCTTTTTTAATTACAACACAACCTTCAAGTTTTCCAGATAGCTTCTTTTCTATAATATTTTTATTGTTTAAAAGTTGCATGGTTTTTTCCAAGAGTTTCTCATTTAATATATCGCTTTCCCATAACAAAAGATCATGATATATACCATAATTAAATGCAGTTTCATACTGTGCCATAACGCTCATTGAAGAAATTTCTCTTATCTCTTTTGCTTGCTTGCTTGATGTATTCTCCATACTTTTTAATAAAACTTTAATCTCATCTTCTACACCTTGATCCTTAATGTGCTTATTTATCTCTACATACTTCTCCCCTAGAAACTGATCATATTTTTTTTCTTTTTGTTCCCATTGAAGATGTTTTCTTCCCCAAAGTATTTCAGCCATTTGCAATCCTAAATCCTCTATATAATCTACGCGAATAATAGAGTATGAACAGAACTTTAATATCTTTGATATTGAATCCCCTATTAGTGGATTTCTTGTATGTCCGACATGCCAGGGTTTATTTGGATTTACGCTTGGATACTCTATTAAGGCAGTCTTTCCTTTTCCAATATTTGATGAACCATATAACTCCTTGAATTTTATTACTTCATCTAAAACATATTCTGAGAAATACCTTACGTTAAATTTTGCGTTTATGTAACCATTTAAGGTAGAGATCTCTTCTATCAATACAGAGTTATCCATATTGGTTGCTATATGCTCTGCAATCTCTTTTGGACTGCGTTTTAAAGAATTTGCAATCCTAAAAGCAACAGATGAACTTATGTCGCGTTCATTTTCAATAGACAGTACTATTGAGTACTCTATTTCAGCATCATTAAGCCTTAAGTCAGGATAGGATTTTTTAATGCTTTTATCAAGCATTGACTTGAAATTAAGAACAGTGTCAGTTTGCATATAATCAATTTTTTTTAATGTAATTAATGTAATATATTAGGTTAATTAATATATTACTTATTATGTTTTACAAAAAAAGCTTATTAAAAAATATGTAAATACATAGTTGGTATTATTTATATAAAATCAATTTGCCCTAAATATGGCAACGCCGTTTGGAGCATTAAAACCTGATGTTATAGAACCGACAACATTGTTTGTACTTGTATTTATTATAATTACATTATCAGGTATACTTTTTCCACATGCGATATTGCAGTTAGTAACATACGCATAAGCTCCGTTTGGAGAAATTGAGACACCGTATGGATGATTAATATCTGAGTTAATAGCACCAATAATATTTTTAGACGTTGTATTAAATATAATTACGTTACCAGAATTAAAGTTAGTAATATACGCGTACTTACCATTTGGCGTTATCGAAATGGCAGTAGGATAATTGAAATCATTATTTATAGAGGCTATGACTGTTTTTGTAGTTGTATTAAATATAGTTAAATTATCAGGAAGTGAGTTCAGTCCATCTTTAAGATTTGATACGGTGACATATGCATCAGCTCCATTTGGAGAAAATGCAATTCCATGAAATTCATAACCCAAATTAGAATAGAGATCAAAAGTTCCTGAAACATCATTATTTGAGGTATTTAATATAGTTATATTATTGGAACCGATGTTGGTAACATATGCATAAGCTCCGTTTGGAGAAATTGCAATTCCAGAAGGTGCATTAAAAAGATTAGAGTTTATTGAACCGGTTATTTTATCTGTTGCTACATTAAATACTGTTATATTGTTAGTATTATAATTAGCTATATAACCATATGCACCGTTTGGTGAAACTGCAACACCAGTAGGATAATTAAGAGAGTTAAGTATACCACTAGAAGAAACGTTTGCAGTTATCATTGTTGTTAGATTTATTACATCTACGCTATTTGTAAATTGACTTGCAACATAAAGTAAAGTTCCGGATGGATTTACGGCCAAGTCATTTAACCATTGATTACTAGTAGGTATTAAACCAGTAATATAATTAGAAAAAACACCAGATGAGGTGTTTATTATAGATATATTATTTAATTTGTAATTAGTTACATATGCATATGATCCTGAAGGATTGAAGGATATTGCAAGTGGAAATGGATATGTGTCTATGCTTTTTATTACTAAGTTTGTTGAGGTATTGATTAAGCTAATTGAATTGCTGTTTTGATTTACAACATATGCGCGAGTACCAGAAGGATTGAATACAACTGATATGGGTTCAGAACCGACAGATATTACATTTACTACAGAATTTGTTGCGGTGTTTATGACGCTAACTGTTGCTGCATTAAAATTAGTAACATATGCAAGAGTACCGGATGGGTTGAATGCTACAGAACTTGGACCTGAACCTACTGTTATATTTTTAATTATAGAAAAGGTTGATGTGTTTATTACGGCTATTGTATTACTACCACAGTTATTAGATGCATATGCATATGATCCTGAAGGATTGAACGAAACAGAAGATGGTGCAGTACACAGACCGCCTTTTCCAGGTCCACTTATATCTAAACTAGTTATAACAGTATTTGTTGAAAGATTTATTTTATTTACTACATCACCAGAACTTGCAACATACGCTAGAGTGCCAGAAGGATTTATGGAAATACCAGTAGCAGCTCCTGTGCCAGTAACTATTGTTTTTATAATAGAGTTAGTTTTTGGATTTATTACGCTTATATTCCCATTAGAATTGCTAACGGCATATACAAGAGTCCCGGAGGGGTTGAAGGCCACTAAGTATGGATCTGTTCCTACTCCAGTTATTGTTTTAGTTTGTGTATTTGCTTCTGAAAGTATTGAGATATTTATTATAGTTACATTATTTGATTGTAAATTTGTAACATAAGCAAAGGTACCTGAAGGATTTAATGTTACACTGACCGGAGTTAACCCTACAGGTAATGATTTAACTATTGAATTTGTCAATGTATTTATTATACTGATAGTATTATTGCCTGAATTAGTCAATAAAATGTATGGAGCAGTAGAATCAAAAGATAAACCAGATGGATCTGAATTATCACTAGTATGAATAGTATTTGATATAGTATATGTAGAAGTATTCATTACTTCTACCTTATTTAAATTTGGATACTGTATACTGATATAAGCAAGAGTACCGGAAGGATTAAATGTAATACCTATAGGGACACTACTAGTATAAATTGTATTAGTTACAGTATTTGTTAATGTGTTTATTATAGCTATAGAGCTAGGATTTTGAATTGTTACATAGGCAAATGTACCAGATGGATTTACCATTACCGTGCCAGGTAGAGAGCTACCACTACCTACAGTAATATTTTTTACTATTGTATTTGTATTGGTGTTTATTACACTAACAGTACCTGTGCCAGAATTTACTACGTAAGCATAAGCACCATTAGGATTAAACGCTACACTTACTGGAACTGTATTTGCTCCGATGATAATAGTATTAACAACCGCATTAACAGTTGTACTTATTACGCTTACAGTTCCTCCTTCATTTGCGACATATGCAAGAGTGCCCGATGGGTTGAAGGCCACTGATTCTGGATTTGATCCCACAACTATCTGATTTGGAAATGGATAAATTGATGGATTTATTTGACCTAAACTTGCTAAAGAATTTGTATCTGTATTTATAATGCTAATAGTATTTGATCCGGAGTTTGTCACATACGCGTAAGCACCGTTGGGCGAGATTGCAACGCTACTTGGAGAACTAAAAGTTGCTGGAGATTCTATTAAAGCTCCGACCACAGAGTTTGTTGCCGTATTTATTACTACTGCATTATTAGATCCATCATTAGTAACATAAGCATAGCTTTGACCAAAATTAATTACCGTTGTTAAAGAGGTTGTACTACTCGTAGTAGACGTAGTGGATGAGGTTGTTGAAGAACTTGATGTTGAAAGATATGATACTGTAGTTGAGCTTGTCGTAGGAGTTACAGTTGCATTGCTAGGATAAACATAAGACAAAGAACTACCATCGGTGCTCAAAAGCAAAATATTTGAAGAGGTAGGACTACACTGCTTAGATGCACATTCATCATAATTTATTGAAAACTGAGGATTAAGTTGTGTTCCAAACTGTGGAGTATATCCAAGTACATACGTAGTACAGGTCACTTTTTCTCCTGGATTTGCAGTTGTTGGAGTACATGTTCCGTTGTAATACTGCGATGTAGCGGTTAATTTTATTTGTATATCTGAGTTTTTAGGGAAGTATATCGGTTTTCCAAGATTATTAGTAAATACCACAGTTGCAGTGGTTCCTAAAGAGTTTGTAGTTATAAGAGATTGATAACATAATAAAGATGCAGTTATAGTACATTGCGATGGAAGAACAGAAGCATTTGAAGTACCTTTAGAAGTTAGAAAGTATACGGCAACAACTATACCTACAACAAGCAATGCCCAAAAATAAGTAGTGAGATACTCTAAAGCAGATTGGACTTTTTTCTCTCCTCGCAATTTTTTACGAACCTTTCGCATTTTACCAGTTTTCATTGAAGATATATAAAACCAATTAATTTATATAGTTAAGCTTTTTTAATCAAATAACCATATATTGAAATATTCCTTTTTAAGGTGCTTATTTATATTTATCAGTGTCTAATAAAAATTAGAAGGGTTTGTATGGTAAGAAAGTGGTTGGGCCTTCCCGTGGCGCCTTTCTAAAAGTGGCGTCCTTCCACCATAACCATACTTATTTTACTCTTGTTTTTGACATTAATTAACTTTGGTTTAATAAATAATTAAGTTCTATATTTTAAGTAATTTTATAATCGTATAGAATGAGTATGCCTAAATACTTTTTTACCATTTTTCATACCGTAAAGCGTATATGAATTAGTGGACTCTAAATGATGAGATGAGATAAAGGATGCAGCTAGTTTTTTATTGCTTAGATATACATCGTATCCATTGTCTGCTTCTTTTACTTTTGCTATGAACTCTCCTCTTATTTCAAAGTATCTACCTACACGCTCTATGAATCTTTCCATCCTCTCATGATTACCTCTTAATTGCATGACAGCTTCGTAGTATGAACCGGCGCGCCTATTGCAGTTTTCACAAAGAGTTTTTTTGTACATCAGCTGTAGTTTTACCTCTACAGAAACATTCCTTCCGTTTACCTGTTTTGAAAAATAAACATCCGCAGTGGATTTTTCAGGATCATAGTCTATTAACTTTACATCGTAATTTTTAAACTGTACTTGAAGTACATCTTGAATATTTTGACCGGTATCTTTTACAAAACGGCCTTGGAGGCGTATCTTTCCGCAGTTTTTGCATAGTATTACCTCTGCCGATGTAGGAGTTGTTTCAAGAAGTTCTTTTTCGGTGCATTTTTTGCAGAACTGACCATAGAACTGTATCTCTGTACTTGTACGACCACAAGATGGACATTTCTTTGGCATTTTTATCATCGATGTATTAAAGGTAAATGCTTGCGGCATTCGTTTATGCAAAACAAGCAGTAAAATTAATAATTAAAGATTAATCAGTATATATTGGTAGGCAAGAGCTTTATAGATAACTGAACTTTCAAAAGTAGTAATGAAACTACTTCTCCTCTGTTTTAGAGAAGTGTTTGCTTATTATTGCACCATATGCAGGTCTTGTTACCAATGCTCCTAGAAGCGCTCCGAGTATTGTAGATTCTGCAAAACCTATGACGGTCACAAGAGATGAGGAGAAAAGAAGAGGCATCATCGCTATTACCAAAAGTATGGCATCTGCCCATACCACATAGAAAGCATGATGAAGCTTTGATTTTATACCTGCGCCACCTCCACTGCCGGTTAATGTTTCATCTGTTATTATTATTTGTGCGTCTACGCCTGTGCCTACTACCGCAATCATTCCTGCTACAGCCGAGAGATCTATTGTTCCTATAAGGCCTATTACAGAGGTTATTATGAAAAGCTCTGCCAATGTTGTGAATATTATTGGAAGTATCAAGAAAAACTTTCTGTACCTTATCACTATGGTTATAGTAACGGCAAGTACGGCAAGTAGTATAGCTATTATGCTTATTACCTCGAACTGTGAACCTAATGTCGGAGGCGTTGTGAATGGAGCTCCGACAATAACCTTGACAGGCAATGCGCCACCACTTAAAACGCTTGCGATTGTTGTAGACTCGTTTATTGCAGAGTTTAACTTATCCTGTATTGTTGCTCCAGTAGTAACTGCTCCAGTTACTTGATATGCTTCATTTATCTGGCCGTTTGTTATTCCAGGTGAAAGGATAGGAGCGGATAATAAACCGACTGCAGGCCATGTGTCTACCAGCAATGTAGATGCGGTGCTAGAGTTTGTAGTCTCTTGTATGAACTGCGGCATCAACTGCTGTGTTGTTTTATAAACAATAGTATAATTTAATTTTGTAAGATTACTTATTATAAATTGAGGAGTGTTATTATCCACTATTACCTCGCCGTATCTCTTTTTGCTTTCATTAAAAAATGGATAAAGCGATTTCCAATTTCCTGCATTTGAACTTAATAGCTCAACAGGCACTGTCTGTGAACCGAACTGCAACGCGTTGTTCATTGCTTTTATCTCTTGTGTTTGTGTAGGAGCAATGCCCGTAGTTACATTTGAAGCTGCAATGCTTAGTATGCTTGTATTGATTAGTAGTATGGTGTTTGTAGGCCTGTCAAGATACATGTAAATAGGCTGATTGGCCTGTCCAAATGCTTCTTTTGCAAACTTCTCAGCACCCGTTTGTGTAACATAGAAGTTAACCTGCCATGTAGCATTGTTTCCATTTATGTTCTGCGATGGTTGTATCCCCCCAGTACTTCCTCCCAATATATCAGAGCCGTTTATCGCGTCCCTTCCGCTAACTATACCTTGGAATATTCCTTGCTTTTCTATTACCGCTATGGTACTGTTTATATCGCTGCTTACAACAGAAGGTATTATTACATATACTTGTGAGTTGCCCACTCCTTCAATAGTTACTTGTTTAAGGCCGAAAGTAGAGATTCTTTGTTGCAAATTTGATAGTATGGAGCTCATGACAGCTGGAGTCACCTGATTTTGTAATGTTATAGGTATTTCTGTACCGCCTATAAACTCTATGCCCAAATGTATACCTGAAAACGCATCTGCCGCGCCTAAAAGTACAAGTATTAATACTAACGCAAGAATTCTTTTATCTTTTAAATATGAAAGTGCTGACATTTTATCTCTCTTTTCTTTTTTTGAAGTATAAAATCATAGATGCATTTCCAAGCCACGTAGTGAATATATCACCTATAAGCCCGAAAAGTACAACTCCTGATATTTCGTAATAGGTAGGTACATAGGCAAATATAGACACTATAAATAGAACAGCAAATGATACTATTGCGGTTGCGGTCATAGTAAGCCCTGTTTTCATTGATGCATAAGCACGATCCTCCGCAGTCCCCTCATGTCTTTTCATTATTCTTACAGCAGTAAGTACATCGGTATCTATGGAATAACCTATCAACATCAAAAGACCGCCTATGCTTGCTACGCCTAGTGGTATTCCGAAAAGACCCATGGCACCTATAGCAAAGATCATGTCATTGGCCGCTCCAAATATAACTGCAAATGCAGGTGCGATTGAACGGAATATGAAAAATACAATTACAGATATTAATATAAATGCGGTAAGTATTACAAACTCCAAC
>JAJZLO010000009.1 GCA_021803405.1 Microcaldota archaeon
AGATATTTTCTTTGGTGAGTTTTATTGCGTCAGAGGATATATCGGCAAATGTTACTTTTTTTGCTTTTTTATTTGAGCCTAAACACATACCTAATATACCAGTTCCAGATCCCATATCCAAAATAGAAAGATTTGATTTATCAAGTTTATCTATAAACTCAGAAAGCAACTCCATAATAAGATAGGAGTCCTCTGCAGGCACGTAAACGTTGTCCGTAGTTTTTATATTCAATTTTAAGCAGTCCATATCATAGCCACTAACCGAGTATATATATTTATTTTAATAATAGATATAAGAGTTTTATGGAAGATATGCCAGAATGGATGATTGCGCAGGAAATTCTAGTAAAGTCAAAAAATGAGATAATACTTGAAGCTATAGACACATTACACAAGGAGATTGATGAAAAAAGACTGGAAATAAATGGGCATACGATAAAGTTGCCCGACAAATCTTCTGAGATAGATATGGATATGTTAATAATAAACAATCTTCTTCAACAAGAGCAAAAGATAATAAAACAGTACTCATCCTTTATAAAAAAGACTGAAAATGGAGAAGAACTATCTCCAAAGATAGTAGAAAGAACTGAAGAACTTAAGAAGTTTTTAATGTCAGTGGCAGAGATAAGTTTGCTTATGAATTTTGCAAAGACAATAGACGCGTGGATTCTTGATTTTGCAGAAACGATGAATAAAAAAGATGTTGCATTGATAATATCAGAAACCGCAAAAAGAAATGTAGATAGAATTGAGGTTTTGAGATTTATGTCTAATAATAGAAATTTTTTGAAGAGTGATGCGCTAACAAATGAGGAGTTTGAGATTATCAAAGATGCTTTGAATAAATGTGGGTAAATAAAATGCTAAGAATAGGTTACCATGTTTCTATAGCTGGAGGAATCTTCAATGGATTCGAGTATGCAGAGATGATAGGATGCACATCTATGCAAATATTTTTAAGTAGCCCTAGAAGTTGGAGCGTAAGAGAGATTGGTATTGAAGAGAGAAATAAATTTATTGAAAAAAGCAAAAAAACAAACATAACCCCAGTTGTAGTGCATATGCCGTATCTTCCAAATCTTGCTTCGCCTAACGATGAGGTATACAAGAAATCTGTAAATGTCCTTTGTTCTATAATAAACGAATGCGAAGCTTTAGGAATAGAGTATGTCGTAGCCCATTTAGGTAGTGAGTTAGGGAAAGGAAAAGAAAATGGCATTAAAAGGGTTGTAGATGCGATAAAAAAGGCAAAGGAAGTTAATAATGGAGTGTATTTGCTTTTAGAAAATCAAGCAGGACAAAAAAACAGTGTAGGTTCTAAACTTGAAGACCTTTCTAAAATATATGAAATGGCAGCATCAAAAGAGATAGGATTCTGCATAGATACCTGCCACTTATTTGCAGCAGGATATGACGTAAGAAATAGGGAGCTTGTAAAAGATCTTGATAGCATTTTAGGCCTTGACAATATAAAATTAATTCATTTGAATGATGCTAAACATGAGTTAGGTTCTGGAAGGGATAGGCATGAATGCATAGGTTTAGGAAGCATTGGAATTGAAGGTTTCAAAGAGTTTTTATCCGATAGAAGATTACATAATAAAAGTTTTATATTAGAAACACCGCACTCTGAAATTGAACAGGAAGTCAAAGAACTAGGAATAGTTAGAAGGATCTTTGAAAATACAAAGTAACAACTCATTTTATAAAATAAGGTAATTTTATGCTTAGAACAAATGATGGAGTTATAGTTTTAAGTTACTTGAAAAAGAAAAGAATAGCCGTAAACGGTGATTTTTCATTTTTTTGGAAAAGACCATTTTTTAGAAGAGAACTGCAATTAATTGGAAGAATAAACCCACATATTGCAATAACAGGACAAAGCGGTTCTGGAAAATCAAATGCCACAAATATAATAATAAAGGAACTTGCAGACGTAGGGTATAACTTCATAATCTTAGATCCAAAAAGCGATTATATTGGTATTGCAGAGTATACAAATGCAAGAATCTTCAATGCAAGATATAACGGAATTAACATTTTTGAAAAGGGAAATGCAAGCATTACAGAGAAGGTTTCGGAGCTTTCAAATATATTCCAAAAGAACTTGAGATTGGGCCATGTTCAAAGAAACTTACTTTATAGATGTCTTAAGTATACATATGAGGTTTGTGAAAGAAAAATGAAGGAGCCAAACTTTTCAGGACTTATTTTTACTATGAATGTATTCAAGAAAAATGCAGAGATTAAAGGAAATAAAGCCGAGAAGACCATGTTAGAGTACTTGATTAATAGATTCTCTTCACTTGAGTATCTTGAGAGTAAAAATGTAATAAAGATATCAGAAGCCATGAAATCAAGAAGTATTTTTGTACTAGGTGAGCTTGGAACTGTAGATGCACAAAGCATCTTCATGGAAGGCATGCTTAGACAGATATACTCATACGCAATTTCTTCAGGTCAAAATAATAAGTTTAGGACATACGTAGTCGTTGACGAAGCTGGTAAATTGGGGGACAATCCTATTTTAGGGAGACTGGTTTGTGAAGGTAGAAAATTTGGAGTAGGGATAATTGCAGTATCTCAGAGTGCAAAATCACTTGACAAGGATATAAGATGCAACTCATCGCTTTTTATAAGTTTTTATACTAGAGAACCTGAAGAGTTAAGCTATGTCTCTAATTTAATTTCTGGAGGTAGTGAAGGGGAGAGAGTTTCTAGGATAAAAAGCGCTTTTAGGAATCTAAAGCTTGGTGAAGCTATTGCGTTGGATTGCTCAAATAATGAACCGCTTATATTAAAATTTGGGATCTCGAAAATTTCAAAACAACCATTAAGATACACTATAGAAGAAATGAGTAGAGGCATGATTAAAAAAGATGAACTTACAAACGCCCTTATTCAAAAAGGATTCATATCTTTAGAGATTGAATTTATGATTGAACAGCTGCGTAAAGAAGGTGCTTTGGTCGTATATACCTTTAATGCCAATAGCAAATACGATGGTAGTTGGTATTCGCTAAAGATAAAAAACACTCCAGAACATGATATATCAATTTACATTTTATCTTTGCATTTAAAAAAACTTGGTTTTTATTCTAAGATATATAACAAGGCTTATGGTCCTGATATAATTGCAGAATTAAATGACATTAAATATGCAATAGAGTATGAAACGGGAATTAAGGGCATTGAAGAAACTAAAAGGATGATACTTAACAGGAGCAAAGATTATGGAAGAATAATTATACTTTGTAAAAAAGAAAATGTTAAGTTGTATGAAGATATAAAAAGTGCTAAATGCATAAGCATTGAAGAATTTTTAAGTTTTAAAGACAAAAAAGAGCTGTTTGAAAAAATTGTTTTTGAGTAAAGGATATTTATATTTAACATTTTAGATAAATACTGTTGAGAGCTTGATTGAAGAGATAATTATCATAGGCCTTACATTAATAGCAGCAGCTATAGCCGCAGTATCGCAGTACATAATGAAAAATGCAGTACATAAGTTTACATTCAATATTAAAGGATGGGTTTCGTTATTTAAAAATAAGATGCTTATAGTTGGAATAGGGATTTATTTATTTAGTTTAATATTTTATCTGGCCGCATTATCCTCTGGAGAGCTGTCCTTTGTATATCCAACCTTTGCAAGTACTTTCATCTTTGTATTTTTAATTGCAAAGTTCAAACTTAACGAAAGTATAACAATAAAAAGAGGCGCAGGACTTATGCTCATTATAATAGGCATAATACTAGTAGCTTTAACTTATTAGGTTTTAATATGCTAAATGGTAAAAAATTATTTTTAATTATGCTTGTAATAAGCACAGTATTAGGAGCTACTGGTCAGCTTCTTTTTAAATTAGGCCTCCAAAACTTCGGCATTATGTTGCCGCTTCTGATCTTTTTAGGCATAGTTAGTTATGGAGCGTCTACTGTGATATATCTTTATGTTCTTGGAAGAGCACACCTGAGCTGGACGTATGGATTTGGAGGACTTAGTTATATTTTCACAAGCATTTTTGCTTTGGTATTTATAAACGAGCCAATAACCCTATTAAGATGGATAGGAATACTGTTTATAGCAACCGGAACCATATTGATAGGAATTAGTTAAAAAATAATAAAAAGTTATTATCATTTCTTTGATTTTGTTTTGTTTTCTTTATCTTGCATGTCTTTTATTATTTTTTCGTATATCTCAGACCTTAAACCGCGCCTATCTTGAAACTCATAAATCAAATGAACTGTAATAACATAAATATCGTTATGAAGATACTCTATATGTATAGAGTAATTTTCTATTTTTCTTGAATTTAACGTTTCTATTATCCTGCTTTTCACATTTTTGAATGGGATCTTTGTAGATATATCGAACTGTAATTTTACAGTATTCTCCGGAGCCCTGCCATAATTAAGAACCAATGCCTGAACAACTATGCTGTTTGGCACGTATACAGGTATGCCTTCATCATTTATTAATTCTGTATAAAGCAAACCTATATTTTTAATTCTTCCAAAAAAACCAGGTACAAATTTATCATGAGGATAGCTTTGTGGCACCATGTTATACTGCCAAGTATGCATAGTTACTCTATCTCCAGGCTCAAATGCTTTGCTTGAAAGCAGATACACCCCAGCTATAAAATTAGATAGTGTAGATTGGGCTGCAAGACCAAGCACTATGCCTAAAAATCCTGCGCTAAGAAGCAAGCCGGTTACGTTTATTGATAGCAGTGATAGCAAAAAAATTATAAGTATGGCATAGCCAATTATTCTAAAAAGATTTCTAAGAGTGCTTGCTTCTTCGCTTTTTACCGAAGATTTAAGTGATATGTATAGGATAAAACCCAAAATCTCTATACCAAGTATGCCTATTATTGCACTCAGCGCTACCTCTTGTCCGTTATTTGATGGAGCTACGCCAAAGTATTTTGTCACTAAATATAAAAAAATAAATGATGCAAAAGCTATTATAAGAACACGGATGGTATGCTTTCTGAGATATTTCCTATTTACTAATTTATCGATTTTTTCATCGATTTTTTCTGCATTTTTCTTTTCTGCCTTCTTTTCTGCCATTTAAATCGATATAGAATAAGTAGATAAATATTAAATACTATTAGTTTAGAGCTTAAAAGCAGCAGCAACTATTATTGGGAATATTATTGTTGCTTCGCCCCATACCTTTACATTGTTATCATCTAATGCTGCCTTGCCCCAACTTTTTGCTTCTTCTGGATTAGCTCCTGCATTGCTGCCCTCTTGTTCATAACCGGTATTTATATACACAGTATATTCAGCGCCCTCGCGCAACATCAAAGCGTTCATTATGTGATGCTTTGGTACTGATCCTCCTAAAATTATAGCTCCTGTTTTATCTGCATTTATTACAGTATCGTATAGTAGCTCTACCTCTTTTGTAAGATCAACTCGAAAATCTTTATGATCTTTTCTAAAGAAGTATATGTGATCGCCAATAGCTCCATCAGCAAGAGGAGTACATATCAAGGGTATCTTGTTTTTGTAGCACCAATATGTAAAACTATCTTCTTTGTTTTCTATCTTTTCCATGGATTCTCCAAGAATCTTTACAAACTCTACAGAATCTACTACTTGATTTCTTTGTTTTTGTATGATATATATTTTTTCTAAAACCTCTTTCATGAACTTTTCAAACCATATATATCTTTCATTTGGCACATATATGTTTCCTGATCTATTCACGCCGTTTTTCCTAAGATATGAACCATCTGCGTCAAAAGAGCCTTTTAAAAATGGTCCATGAGTTTTTATTATGTCTTCCTCTAAACCTCCGGTAGTTGTAACTATAAAATGAATAAGATTATTCTTAACAAGATATGTTATTATGTCCCTTAAACCGCTAGTCGTGACATTAGAGGTAAATCCAAGAAATATTTTAACTTTTTCATTTCTCATTTTTTTAATTAAGGATATTGCTTTTGACATATTAGTTGCTTGAAAGCCAGTATTGGAATAAGATTCTATAAATTTCTTTATATCTAGCTCATCATCAAAGTTGTAACCCTGTATCTTGCCTTCGCCTATCTCTTTGCTTTTTTTGAACAATGCTTTTTTAGGATCTATCTCTTTCATAAAGTCACATATTGTCATATATTATTAAGTATTATGTTTCCCTCCATTTTGATTTCTTTATTGCTATAAAAAGAATAATCAATGTTACTATTATTAAAACTATCCAATCTAGTATTATGTTCAAATTGCTTATTGAAAGAAAGCCACTTGCATTCTGAAGAATCTCTGCCGCGTATGTAGTAGGTGAAAGATATGCTATATACCTGAATGGAAGAGGTATATAAGTTATAGGATAATATACCGGAGGTATTGTAGATAAAAGAGTAGATATTATTCCAGTAAAGCCCCAACTTTGCATAACGTCAGAAGTTAATGTTGAAAAAAAGAATCCCAATGCTATTGAAAATATAAAAACAATCATTAGCACTAATATAATGACAATTGATTGAATAATTGTAGGATGTATGAAGATGGCCGCAAGTATGCCAAGAAATAACAATACCGGAATAACATAAATCAACTCAGACAGCCCCATTCCAAACATATATATTAATGAGGAGGTAGGAGAACTGACAACCATATCTTGCAACTTAAAATCGTTCTTAAGGTGGGATAGATCGGATTGCAGGCTTATTCCTGCTGAGATCATTGCCATTATTAATGCCCCTTCTATTCCTACGCCGATTAATGCGCCCCTACTAACAAATACTATTATGATCAATATTGATAATGGAGCAAGTAGAGTGTTAAGAAGCATTATAGGATAATTGATCATTGCATATATACTATTTACAAGTACAGAAGCCATAGATTGATTAAATTTTTTACCATTCATCATTATCCTCCTTTTCCTCATTTATTGGTTTTTTAACAAGATAATAAAAGATGTCTTCCAAAGAAACTATATTTGTAGAGAAACGTACGCCTTCTTTTATGAGTTTTTTGCTTATTTCTGAAGAGGTGCGTTCATTAGTAAGTATCTGTTGGTTTCCATCAATGCCTTTTATAGAGATAGCGTCCTTGTTCTTTATTTTTACCATTGAATCGGCAATTCTAATACTATATTTGTACTTTAATTTTTTTCTAAGTCCGTTTATAGTATCAAACGCTAGAAGCTTACCGTTTTCTATTATCCCTATTTTATCTGCAAGTCGTTCTGCTTCTTCAAGATAATGAGTAGTTAATATTATAAGATACTCTTTTTTGAGCTTGTTTAAAAGTGTCCATAAATCGCTCCTTGAGATCGGATCAAGACCAGTAGTAGGCTCATCGAGAAAGATTATCTTTGCTCCTGATGAAAGGACAGTCGCTACCAATACCTTTCTCTTAGTTCCGCCAGAAAGCAGTCTGTTTAACTTATTTAGATGTTTTTCAAGAGATAATTGTTTTAACGTTCTTTCTGCCATAGAGCTTGCTTTTGAAAATCCTATACCTCTGTACATCAAATAAGAGATTATAGTTTGTTTTGGTGTGAGCCATTGTATAGCCCTAGCTTCTTGTGGAACTATGGCTATTAACTCACGAATTTTTTCTGGTTCAGCTATAACATCAAAATCATTTATTTTTGCAGTGCCTCTGGTAGGCATGAGCTCGGTAGATAACATCCTAACAAGAGTGGTCTTGCCTGCTCCGTTTCTTCCTATTATTGCAAGTATTCCATTACCTTCAAAGGTAAAACTAAGATTATTTAATGCAATCTTCTTGTTTTTACCTTCAACATATACTTTTGATAAATTCTTACAGATAATGCTATTCATCTTATCAGCAACCTCAATTTTATTAGGTTAAATTTTATTAAGAGCCCAATTAAAAGATATTAAAGGCCATAGATATTATACATTATAGTATTATATGTATTTATTAGGCATTATAAATATAATATAAGGAGCACTTATAAGGAGCACTTAATATAAAATTAATATAATAAATTAATATATTATAGCAATAAACATAAGTATAGGCTACCTATATGGACTATATATAGGATATTTCAATACAAAAAATAAATAGAAAGGTTTATAAAAATATAGCGATAAATTACTCCCATGCGTTTAGAGTAATCTATTTATCTTCCCCACCCTCTAAACGCTGTTTTTATATTTATTTATTAGCTTCGGCTTTGTTTGCTTTCATTTAATAGCATATTATCCACAAATTTTTCTTTAAAACGCTTAATACTAAAACCTAATCTATACGTAAGGGTATAATAACTTTTTCAAGCATCTATTTATATATTTGTTAGGCATTATATTTGTGCCTGTCGAGAATATATATTTTATTAGTGCAGATTTATGAAAAAATTTAACACAACAGAGGATATCAAGATACCTGACAAAATGATTGACCAAGTAATAGGACAAAAAAATGCAACAGATATAGTCAGAAAGGCTGCTAAACAGCACAGAAATGTATTATTAATAGGGGATCCAGGTACTGGAAAGACTATGCTTGCACAAGGAATGGCAGAACTTTTAGGCAATACCGATTTAGAGGATGTTTTAGTATATAGAAATCAAAATGATGAAAATAAGCCAATTATAAAGGTAGTTAAAACCTATCCAAATCCTCCACAAGAAGGAAAACCATTGGGAGACGGGCAAGGCAGACAATTGATACAAAAAGAAAAGATGAAGGGAAGAATAGACACGGCAGCGCCAAGGAGCAGCATAATACCAATAATACTTATTATAGTAGTAGTACTTTTTGCCCTTAGTTTCTCAAGCATATTCAGTGGATATAGAATGCTTCTTTTAGCAGGACTTATTTTAGGAGTGTTAATATTAGCATCAATGATAATTTTTGTAGGAAGTTTCAAGAAGATGGGAGGAGGCATATTGCCTGGAATGTTTGACTCGAATGAACCTAAGTTAATAATAGACAATACAGGAATGACCCATGCCCCATTTGTTGATGCGACAGGTTCAAGAGCAGGAGCTATGTTTGGAGATGTGAAGCACGATCCATTACAGTCAGGAGGTCTTGGAACCCCTGCTCATTTAAGAGTAGAGAGTGGTGCAATACACCGTGCAAATAAAGGCGTTTTGTTCATAGACGAGGTAGCTGACATAGAACCAAGATCACAACAGGAGTTGCTTACTGCATTACAAGAAAAAAAGTATCCAATAACCGGTCAGAGCGAGATGAGCTCAGGTGCCTTGATTAGAACAGAACCGGTTCCATGCGACTTCTTGCTGGTTGCAGCTGGAAACCTCCAGGATATACAAAAGATGCATCCTGCATTAAGATCCAGAATAAGAGGATACGGTTATGAGGTATATATGGAATCAACAATGCCAGATACCGAAGAAAATAGATATGAAATAATAAAGTTTATTGCTCAAGAAATAAAAAAAGATGGGAAAATACCTCATTTCAGCTATGATGCATGTATGGCAATAATGGATGAGGCTAAAAGAAGAAGCGGAAGAAAAAACAGGCTTACGTTAATACTTAGAGATTTAGGAGGACTTATAAGAGCATCTGGAGATATAGCTAAAGAAAAAAATAAAAAGGTAGTCTCACGAGAGGACGTAATTGCTGCCATGGGACTTTCAAGACCTATAGAGGCGCAGTACGTAGCTCAAAGCTTAGAGTATAGAAAGGATTACCAGATCTTTAAAACTGCCGGATTTGCTATAGGAAGAGTAAATGGACTTGCAGTAGTAGGGTCATCATACCTTTCTGCAGGAATAGTTCTACCAATAGTAGCGGAGGTTACAAAGGCCAGCTCTAGAACTGAAGGGAAATTAATACCTACAGGAAAGTTAGGCAAGATAGCACAAGAAGCGGTCAAGAATATAAGCGCAATAATAAAGAAGCATATAGGAAGAGATATGGCAAATTATGATATACATGTACAGTTCTTGCAGACCTATGAAGGAGTTGAAGGAGATAGCGCAAGCATATCTGTAGCAGTCGCAGTTATATCTGCACTTGAAGGCATACCAGTTAACCAAGAATTTGCAATGACAGGCTCTCTGTCCGTAAGAGGAGAGGTCTTGCCAGTAGGAGGGATAAGCTACAAAATCTTAGCTGCTATAGAAGCAGGTATGAAGTATGTAGTGATACCAGAGACAAACTCTAAAGATATAAATCTCGATAAAGAGGATCTCAAAAAAATAAAGATAATAACAGCTAAAAACATAGCAGAGGTATTAGAAAATGTTCTGAAGAAAAGCCCTCGAAGAGATGCTATGGTTAAGGAGTTAAAGGAGTATATAACCAGTGATTCTAAAGAAAGAGAACCCCTTGTTTTTGATCAAGATGAAAAAAAATAAAGGTAATTTAAAAGGAGACATAGATGGCAAAGAGTAATAAGATAAAATCAGATGAAAAGATAGAGGAACTAGGTTTATCTATTGTTAGAGATATTAAAAATGGTTCAAATCCAAAGTTTACTACAACTGCAAGAACTCGTTCAAATATTATATTTGACCAGAAGAATGGGTACTTAAAGCTTGGAAACGCTAAAGAAGAAAGAAGCTTCGTTAATGTTGCACAGTCTAAGAGATTTATGCAAACAATAGCTATAGCGGCAAAATGCCATAAATTTGTAAAAGAAGGTTTGCACACCACAATAAGAGGTCTTTTTTACCAACTAAAATTTTCATTGGGGGAGGATGTTGACGAGAATGTTTTTAGCGAACAAGCAGAATCTAATCCCCTTATAGAGGACATAGAAGTGGCTCTTGAACTTAAAAGGGAGAACCTTAATCTTAACGCCAATAGAAAGGGAGTACTTGCAGGAAATATGCGAATAATAGATACTTTTGGAAACGAAAAGATAGAGATAGACTGCTCAAAACAAGGTAGAAGCGGTTGGGCCATACCAAGCGATGTCGATAACGATATAGAGTTCGTAGACATAAAGGCAAAGTATGTATTAATTGTTGAAAAGGATGCATTATGGCAAAGGCTCAATGAAGATCTATTTTGGAAAAAGGAGAACGCAATACTTATAACTCCGCAAGGGCAAGCGGCAAGAGGGACAAGAAGATTGATAAGAAAGCTTGCCGATAAAGGTTTGCCGATTTATGTATTTACTGATTCTGATGCGTGGGGTTGGTATATATACTGGACAATAAAAACAGGAAGTATAAATCTTGCTTATATTGGCGGAGATGTTGCAACTCCAGAAGCAAGATTTTTAGGGGTTACAATGTCTGATCTTGACAAGTATCAATTCTTAAATAAATTGACCATAAAGGCTTCAGAAGTTGACTTAAAAAGAGCACAGGAAATGCTAGATTACGAATGGATAAAAAAACATAAAGAGTGGGAGGTAGAACTACAAAGAATGATAAAGTCAAAAATAAAACTTGAGCAGGATGCGCTTCAAGGTCCAAGATTAACATTTGTAGGAGACTACGTAAGAGAAAAGATAAAAAATAAAGAGTATTTGCCATAACAATTAATATATTAACTCAAAGCAGGCGTTTTAAGTTGGTAAAATCTATTGGAACAAAACATAATGATAAAAAAGGAAACAGACAAGAATGGATAGATAAAGAAAGAGCCATTAAAACAAGAAGTATAAATGTTTTAAGGCAATTAGCAAGGCATGATAGCGAATTTGTAAGACTTGCGACTATTTTTAATCCTAATATTAAAAAAGATCAGAAAATATTAATAGATATTATAAGAAATGACTCAGTAATTAACTTAAGAGAAACTGCGCTGGCTAAGCTTCAACAGATAAGAAGGTTATAGTAATTTTTTACAGTTGAATGAAGATTTTTAATACTTTATTTTTTCCTTGCAAAAAGAGTAAGTTCTTGCCTATTACTAGGAAGAGCAATTATTTTTTTTATATCAAAATAAGGAGAGATGCTAGATATTGCCTCTTCAACATATTTTTTTGCGTACTTCGTCTTACATTTTATAGTAAAAATAATTATTCCTTTTGAGAGTAATCGATCTTTGAATAATAAGATTGCATTTCCAGATTCTTCTGGACTAACATTCATATCACATGCTATTAAGGATATTTTATTATAAGCCAAGATTAGCTTTGAAGCTTCCTGAAACTTTTTTTTGATATGAAGAATTTGATACGGCATTAATTTGATGGTCTTATCGTAGGTTTTGGAGTTAGTAGCAGTATTTGGCATAGGAGAGTATGCTATTCCAAGTTCTAATATTCTTTTTGAGTTTAACTCTCCCTGATCTATTGCTATTACTTTTAGTCCTTTTTTTGCCATGAATGTGCTCCATCCTCCTGGAGCTGCCCCAAGATCTAAGGCTATCTTGCCATTTTTTAAATTGATCTTGAACGAGTCAAATGCCTCCATTATCTTAAACTCTGCTCTGCTTATACCTGAAGAAAGAGATTTATAATGCCTTCCTGAATCAATAAAAGGTACTTTCTTGTATGATATCAACCCTACATGACAACGCATATCAAAAAGTATTACGTATAATAGAAGCTCAGGCGTTTTTAGATTTATCTTCACATTAAGCTTTTCAAGGCTTTCACCTAAAAAAACCTCTATGTCTTTAGAGGAATAACCGCGTCTTGAGTTAATATCTACGCACTCTATACGTATACGTTTATCAGGAATTGCAATTGAAAGAACCGTTTCTTTTATATCTTGAAGATATGTATCTTCTGAGAGTTTTCTTGTGTTTGTTATTTTAAGTATCTTATTAAGAAAAATAGGATCTACGCCATTACTATTTTTAATTTCTCTAGCATGCGCAGATATTATATAAGAGTTAACAAAACTAGACTCTATCTTAAAAGTTCCAAAAAGCTCTTTCATTTCTAATAGATTACTTTTAAGAAATATAGGAGAACCATAAATGAAGTAGCGCAAGAGAACAACCATAAGTATTTATATACCAATATATTATTTGTTAATGTTTTTATGTTTGATGCCAAATCCAATAAAGATGAAAAGAAGGATTATCCAGAGATAAATTATAAGATAATGATTATCTCGAAAATAATAGAGGGAATAGATAAAAATATAGACACTATTTTATTGGACTCTTTTGGCAAAATATTATTAGATAAAAAGATATCGGATAACTTTCCATTAATGGCACCATATATATACGCTGCAGGATTCTTGAGTCTTTTGGGTAAACCTATAAATGAAGAAAGCCTTAAAAAACTTCTTTCTGCTACAGGAATAAAGCCTTCCGAGGAACACATTAATGATTTGCTTAACACAGGAGTTAAAAGCAGAATACCATATATGTATGCTGTATACTTCTTAATAATATTAGGGAAGGAAGTAACAGAAGAAAATATAAGAAATGTTTCTTTAGCTATGGGCGAAGAGGATAGTAAAGAAGCTATCGAGGAGGTACTTGCTCTCTATAAGAAAAAGATAATACCGTAATTTTTACCCAAGCATTTCTGCTACTTCTTTGCCGCTTTGAGAAAGCGAAAATACCCTTCTTTTTATGAATGAGCCCGCATCATGCTCTTCGATCAATGAGATTCCCTTAAGATATCCTATGCTTTCATCTATTATTCTGCTACTAGATCCGGAATTTTGTTTTGATATTATGGAGAAAAGCTCATTTCTAGATATTGAGGTATTTTTAAAAAGAGTGCTTAAAACAGTAATCGTAATGCCATCGCAACGCTTAAGGAGTATCTCTGTTCCGTTTTTAGTTCTTACTACTATAGGAACCTCTTTCTTGCTAGACCAGCCACCCATACGTTTTATTAGATTATTATAATTACCAAGCTTTGTCTTTTCAGTTTCTATCTCTTCAGCATGATGCTTGCATAGATAAATCTTCCCTCCAGTAGTTAAATTTATAAAAATATTTCCTATAGTGTAACGATAATAATCATTATAGCAAACATCACAACAAATCAAAGCTAGCTCTACATTTTCCATAGAACTTCTTTTTGGTATATCCTTCTCTTTCATTTTTGGCACGCCGATCACCATATAGGTATAATTGCACGATAGGCATGTAGCAAGTACATACCACTCATACACATGTTCCAATTCCGGAAGGATCTTAATAGTTACCGATGGAGTTGTTTCAGTTTTTATGCTTACTGTGAGATCTGGCCTATGCGAATAATAGGCCCTTTGCTCTGTATCCTTTAGGCATACTGGACACCTTTTTATTATTTTTTCGAACTCTGTTAGTTCGACTCTCTTTTTTTCTGATACCACTACCATAAAAACAACATGCAAAAGCCTTTTTGCGTAGAGAAATTACTCTACGCGTTTAAGTACTCGCTAAATAGATAAGGCCTTACCTTTGCAAGGTATTGTTCTTGGTATTGGTATTGTTTTGCATACAGACTTGAGTTAGTAGATATGCTCTGCTGCTTCAAGTCTTATTGCATGCGCTTCTCTTACATCTTTATTTCTTGCTTCTCCGAACTTTGCCTTTACACCAGTTATTACTGACATCACTCTTAACTGATCATTAAGTTCTGGCAGCATTCTGGCTCCAAAGATTACATTTGCATCAGATGCAAGATTATCCGTTACACCTTCACCTATCCTTGTAGCATCACTTATTGTAAGATTTGAACCTCCTATGACATGTATAAGAGCACCTTTTGCACCTTCATTATCTACAGTTAGCAAAGGATGTGATTTTGTAGATCTTATTGCCTGCTCTACTCTATCGCCACCATATCCAGAACCTATGCTTATAACAGCGGTACCGGTATTTCTTACAACATTTCTTAAATCAGCAAAGTCAAGATTTATCAAGCTTGGCAGTGTTATAGTATCTGCTATACCTTTTACGGCATTGCCAGTTATGTTATCTACAAGTTCAAATGCCCTTTCTATAGGTAAATTTGGAACATATGAAAGAAGCTTGTCGTTTTCTATGACTATTACACAGTCTGCTTGTTTATTTAACTGTTCTATTCCCCATTCTGCCTTTAATTTTCTGCTTCTTTCAAGTGAAAATGGATATGTTACGGTAGCAATTACTGTAGCGCCCATCTCTCTTGCTACTTGAGCCACTACTGGAGCAGATCCTGTTCCGCTTCCTCCTCCCATACCTGCAGCTATAAAAACTAAGTCGTATCCTTCAAGTGCAGCTGCTATTTCAGGCTTGCTTACCTCTGCTGCCTTAGCTCCAACTTCCGGATAACCTCCTGCGCCAAGTCCATTGGTTATATCCTTTCCTAAAAGAATCTTCTTTTGAGCCTTTATCATATTCAAATGACCAACATCGGTATTCATAGCTATTGTATCTGCACTTTTAATACCATTTGAAACCAATCTGTTTATCAGATTGCTTCCCTGTCCACCTAGACCTACAACTGCAACCTTAGGCTGAAACGCGTCGTAATCAAAGTCGCTCATTATATCATCTCTATATCGCTGAAGGAAGAACTTCTTTTCTTCTCCTCAAACTTTCCAAGGATACTTGAGCCACTGACTCCAGTAACTATGGCAACAATTTCTAATTGACCTTCATAACCAGGAATTATCCTAGCTCCCCATTTAACGTTAGCTTTTGGATCCATCCTCTCTGTTATTAACTCTCCTGCCTTTATGGCATCTCCAAGAGTTAGATCAGATGCACCTGATATGTGTATCAATGCTCCCTTTGCATTTTCAAAGTCAACATCAAGAAGTTTGTTCTTTATTACCTGTTCTGAAGCTGCGGTAACCTTCTCATTTCCTTTGCCAGTTCCTACTGAAATGAATCCTACATCTCCGCTGCCCATAATTGACCTTACATCTGCAAAGTCTATGTTTATCAAGCTTGGTTGTGTTATTGTCCAAACAAGACCACCTATAGCTTTTGCCAATATGTCATCTGCAACTGCAAACGCCTCGTTCATTGGAAGATTTGGAACTAGCTTAACCAACCTATTGTTATCTAATATTATTACGCTATCACTGAACTTTCTTAATTTTTGTATTCCCTCCTCGGCCTTTACCTTTCTCACTCTTTCAAGATCAAAAGGATAGGTCACCATTGCAACTACTATTGCGCCTTGTTCCTTTGCTATCTGTGCAACAACCGGTATTGCGCCAGTACCTGTTCCTCCTCCCATTCCTGCACATAAAAATACAAGCTGAGCACCTGAAAGAACCTCTTCTAGCTGCTGTCTATCTACCTCTGCTGCTTTTGCTCCGACTTCAGGATCTCCTCCTGCGCCAAGTCCTCTTGAAAGACTTTTACCTATGAGTATCTTTTTGATTCTATCATCTAGAATCTTGAAGTGTTGAACGTCTGTATTCACTGCAACTAATTCTGTTCCCTTTACACCGACTTTTATTAATCGGTTTACGGTGTTGTTGCCTCCGCCCCCAACTCCCACAGTAACTATCTTAATCTGTGGGGAATAATTCACACTGCTGTTATCTACACTTTTTCCTAAAAGGTCTCCGG
>JAJZLO010000010.1 GCA_021803405.1 Microcaldota archaeon
CCGCAACTCCTACAGAAGATTGTAATCCAGATATGCTTGCGGTTATTGAGTTGGTTGCTGTATTTATAATATAGGCACCATTACCTACGGCATATGCATATTGTCCGTTAGGAAGAAATGTTACTCCGTAATCACCATGACCACCTACGCTTCCTGAAATTGTATTTTCCGTTTTAGCTTGAGATATGCTTGCAAGAGTTATATTCGCTTCGTTGCAACATTCACTGGTAACATACAAAGAATCAGGATTTGATGGCGATACTGAAACAGCAACATCTCTACCAAATCCAGAAATGGTATTTATTAATGAATAACCCTGTAGGTTATATACATTAACCTGTCCATTGTAAAAGTTTGTAGCGTAAAGATACTGTCCATTTCCAGATACCGCTAATCCAGCAGGCCAACTAGCTCCGGTTATTGTATTGGTTATTTTATTTGTTGCAAGATTAACTATTGAAATAGTATTATTTCCATCGTTGCCCACATATGCCGTTTTACCATTTGGAGAGATGGCTATGCCCCATGGAGTTTTGAAGCCTGATATCGAGCCATCTGTACTGTTAGTAGCTGGATTTATTATTGATACCGTATCTCCATTTTGATTAGTCATGTACAAGTATGGACTATCGGGAGAGGTCGCTATTGAGAATGGCCCATTAATTTCTGCTATGGTTATAGTATTTGAAAGTATAGTATTTGTTGCCATATCAAGTATATTTATTAAGTTTAAATTTGCATTTGGAAGATACATGTAATTGGTATTTGGAAGATAACCAATGCCCCCACTACCGCCGCCATTTGGAAAGGTTATGTAATTAGTTATAGTATTTGAGATTACATTTGCAACCCATACCTTTCCAGCATTTTGGTCAGGTACATAAATATTTCCATTGCTTTCGTTAAGAGCCAAACCCGTAGGTGCATTGAAGTTGGTGCCTATTATATTTCCAACTATACTATTTGATATAGTACTTGCTATTGTTATGTTAGGTTTTCTTGTTAATATGTATAAGTAATTGCCATTGTTAGATATAGCCATACCTTCTTCACAGTTTAATGAACCATAAATAGTATTTACTACAAGTCCGCTAGCTAAATTTATAATATCTATATTTGGATTGTTACAACTAGTGGAGTATAGATACTGACCACTGGGTGAAAGAACCATTGAACCGGTCCACTGTATACCTTTAATTGTATTTGCAACGTTTTCAGAACTAATGTTTATCTCATATATGCTATTACCAGAGCCGTTTGGACCATAGTTAGCCGCGTATAGTATATTTCCAGATGGGCTTAATGCTATTCCTGCAAGATTCGTTATACCGTAATTTGACATCTGGAAAGTTTTTATTATTGAGTTTGTCACCGTATTGAACTCAAGCACCTGATTATCTCCATCATTTAACACAAATGCGTCTGTACCATTAGAGGAGAAAATTATGTCTCTTGGTTGATTTAGGCCAGCTCCTGTTATAGTGTGTTTTATAGATCCGGTAGCTAAGTCATAAACAGATACAGTATTGTTTGAGTTTGCAGTATAAAGCAACTCTTCTGGAGATGGAGCTGCTTCTGATATACTTACACTGACCTTGCCTATTAAAGAGGTAAGATTACTTTGATATGAATTGCTGTACTGCACCCAAAGGTAACCGGAAAAGCCTGACCCTATAGAATTAGATGACAAGGGACATTGAAACTGCAAGCTTACAACCTCACCAGAGCTTAATTGCTGTGAAACAACAGGAGTTATAGAAGGATTTGTACCATTAAGAGAGCAACCAGTACCGGTTATTGTTATGCTTTGACCAATGCTGCCTACATTTGTTATTAGCACACCAGAGGTATATAAAATAGGATTTGAGCAAAGATAACCAGATTCAGATATGCAACCTTGCGATATAGAAACGCCTTTCCCATTAAAGAGTCCAAGTTCGAAAAGGCTAACTAGGGTTATTGCTATTATGAGTATTGACCAACCATATGTCATTAGATATTCCATCGCGGATTGCGCTTTCATAAAAACCAATTTATATTTATCCCAAAAGTTAAAATCCTTTTCATTCCATATTAAAGTATATAAAAGATAAGTTATGGAAAATTTTCCTTACCAGAAAGATAAACTCGTTTAGAAGTATATGAAACACAAATATACAAATCTTTACACTACGGTCAAAAGACATAAAGGAATATTTATGGCCAAAGAAAAACATTACTACAACCGGCTTATGAACCCAAACACTAATATCCCTATGCAAGGAAAAAACGTACTGTCAAAATACTACATCTGATGAAATAAGTTACAATATAGCGCTTTATGGTGCATTGTACCATGAGGTCCAGGAGTTAGTGTATGAAACTGCAGTAGACACACCGTCATATTCGTTTCCAGAATAATCATTTGCGTTTCCATTGAGAGGCCACCATCCAACAAGGTTCTGTGGATCAATAGGTGCGCCACCAATGCCCTCAAGATAAAGTGCCTTAATAGCATTAGAATCAAGAGACGCGTTATAGAGCTGGAAGTTTGCCAGATCTACATTGGAATAACCATTCTCTCCTGCTCCCAGTATGAGCTTCCCACTCCCCTGAGTTGCAGGTCCTGTGGGCACACTGAAAGACGCAGGATACGTGCTTCCATCTATATATACAAACGCATCACCAGCCCTATAATTGTATGTGAAGCATGTAAAATGCCAGCTGTAGGTGTTCGGAACTTGTGTGTAGTAGTTTGCTATGTTGGCGCCCGCTGAGTTCCATACAATGTACATTTCTGATCCCCCTTGCCCTATTGTGTATTCCCAATTATTTCCATTGCTCGGAGCTGAAGCACCCTTTATGACAAAACCTTGCCAATTCGAGGTAGACAGTGCCATGTACCACACACACATAGTCATATTGCCACTGGTGCCTGCCTCGGGACTCATCGCCACGCTGTTTCCCAAGCTTATGTAACTGTTCTGTCCATTGAACTGAGCAACATAGTCCGGTAACTCGCCGCTGCATACACCTTCAAGATTAATGTCAGTGGTAGTGCCAGGACCGTAAGGCCTGAAGACCTTGCAGTTACCAGGTTGAGCCTTTGGCGCAAAATTCGCGGAGTTGAACACCCCTAAACTAAACAATGCCACCAGGGTTATTGCTATTATGAGTATTGACCAACCATAGGTCCCAAGATACTCCATAGCACTTTGAAGTTTTAAGCCTGAACTATCTTTTTTGGAGAGCATATAGAGAGTAATGATTTATATTTATTTATATTTTTCGAAACCTCAAAAACTTTGCTTCAAGATCCGATTTATCAAAAAGCTATTATAACTTAATATTGTAAATATTTCAACTAGTGATTATATGGCAACACAAAATACAAGTGATACCGAAAATGTAGAAAAGTTATTGAAGGATTATCAGATAATGCAAGAGCAATTAAGAGGCATAGCGATGCAAATAGAGCAGATGCAATCACAGAAAATAGAGATGGAAAGGGCTAAAACAGAACTTGAAAAATCAACAGGAAAGGTATATATCAGCGTAGGAAATGTTATTGTAGAAAGTTCAAAGGATAAGGCAGTGACCGAGGTCACCGATAGACATTCCTTAACTACAGCAAGATTGCAATCATTAAACAAACAATTCAACGATATGAAAGCAAGAGAAAAACAGCTTAATGAAAAGTTAACCCAAATATATAAAAGCGGGCAGGGACAGTAGTGAAAAGATTATCTGATATAAATGAGATACTTGCTTTTATAAAAGATAGAACTAAAAAAAGAACATGGATAACATTTCACAGCATAGGAGATAGAGACTGTGTAGGGGCGTCGCTTGCTATCAAAAGTATATTTGAAAATGCGCAGATAAGTACACCTGATTTTATAACAAACAACTCCAAAAGCATGCTCAGAAGAATAAATCTTCTAAAAGAGATTAAAACATCAATCCCAAAAGATACTGAACTGATAATAGTTCTTGATGCCAACAGGTTTGAACTTTTAGGTTCTTTTGAAAATTCAATAAAGAACAGCAAAAACTGCGAGGTTCTATTCATAGACCACCATGAATTCCCATCTATACCTGAATATAAAAATAATAATTATGTATTTAATGATGAAAGGTATAACTCAGCTTCAAGCATAGTATATGAAATAGTAAAACGATTTGGGATTGAGCTTGAAAAAGAAACTGCGATTGCACTATTAAATGGCATTATTGCAGATAGTGCTAATTTTCAGAATGCAGATTCAACCACATTTATGCAAATTTCAGAGCTGTTGAAACTCTGTAAGATGAATTACCAAAAGGTAATAGGCATTCATCAAAATGTTCCAAGCGCTACAAGAAAAAATGTGATGGAAGATTTATTTAATGCCAAAATTGACCAAGCTGGAGAGTTTATTATAATAGAAGGACTTGCATTATACCATGCGAATCTCGCTGCGGAAGCTGCACTTAATGTAGGTGCAGATGCGGCAATTTTCTGGTCTATAAAAAATAATGAAGCCTCTTTGTCAGCAAGACTTAGATCACCATTAGATAAAGAACAAAATTTACATTTAGGTAAAATTATGGATAGTGTTGGCGCCATATTAGATGGCACAGGAGGAGGACATCCTTGCGCGGCAGGAGCTTATGGTAAGAAAAAATCAGCAATTAACAATGCTAAAGAGTACGTAATAAAAAAGATACGTGAAGCTTTAATGCAAGAGTATTAAACAAGTATTTTTATTTGTTATCTAACATATATTTAGGCACAGGGTCCGTAACTCAGCATGGCTAGAGTGGAAGGCTTTTAACCTTTAAGTCGTGGGTTCAAATCCCACCGGGCCCGTTTTATACAAATATTAATAAGTTTTTGCTGTGGATTGATAATATGAATTTTAATAAAATTATTTTGCTTACTGTTATAATCATTGTTGGCATACTTTTAGAGACCACCATCATATTGTCTCACAATAACCAATCTGTAAACATCAAAAATAATTCTGCAAGCACAAATATCTCTTCTTTTAATAATAAAGGTAGCAATGGAGCTCAGCCTAAAACAAATAGCACAGAACTCACAACAACACCAATTAACAGTAATAAAACAACAATCATAGCTACAACAACGGTAAACAAGCAAAGCTCAAATAATACAAAGGCCACTACCACAGTTTCTTCTAGTAGTAATACACAAACAACTACATTAAATAATTCTAAAGGTACACCCAAACCCCAAATTAGAAGTGCGTTGTCAATACCAAATATAACAGAACTGAATAGTATTTTTGGAGGTTCATGGTCATTTTTAAATCAAAGCAATGTTACAAGCAATTTACCATATGGGGCAAAAAGTTTGAGCATAATGAACTTCACAAACACCACAGGATATAGAATAAATATAGTAATAATGGCATTTAACAACACCTCTAACGCAAGCGTTGCTTATAATATTGAGTCTTCATCAATAAATTCAGCAACAAACTTATCAGTAGCTCATGGGGCTTTGAACTTCGGATATGCATATACAACGATAGGAGGAAAGGTATACAGCGCGAATGGCAAGAAAACAGTAATAGCTTCTAGTCCATTTAGTAAGTATATAGTAAGCATGGATATTTACTCAGAAACAAACACTACACTTTCTTTTGAGAACTTCACTGAAAAGTTAATAAGTACTTTAAATAATATAGAGATTCCTAAAAATCTATCGTATGTACTTAAACTAACTCCAATAACTAGCAATAATTTAAAGAATGTTTTAGGCAGCAACTGGACTTTGATAAAGGAGAGTAATATCACAATAAACAACTCTGGAGGAACGCATCTGCTTTTAGAGAACTTTTCTAGCCCAAGTGGGTATAATGTTTCTTTTTATATAGGAGAGCTAAATAGCATAATCAATGCAAGTGAAAGATACAATTATGGATTAAGTTCTTTCAATGGAGCTACAAATATAAGTGTCCTAAATGGAGCACTGCTTAATGACTATGCAGTGAGTATAGTAGGAGGAGACATCTACAATAACGCAGGAGATAAGATAGTGAGTATATCAGGACCATTTGGAAAACAGGTTTTAGGTATTGGCATTTATAAATACAACGGAGTAATTAATGAGAGCTTGGTCGCTCCTGGATTGATAGACCTTATAGAAATCTCTGAAGGGATTAATACATTATTAATACCTAATTCAACAACAAAACTTGCAACTGCAAGTAATACAGCAACAGGAAATAGTATAAACTATAACTCGCCTCTGTTCATAAACTCAACTCAATTAAATGCCACTATTGGAGGTTCATGGTCATTTGAAAAGATACAGAATATAACAAACAATATACCACTAGGGGCAAAAAGTTTCATATTGGAAAACTTTACAAACACCAAAGGACAAACGGCCAACATAGGCATAGGAGTATTTTATAATAACTCAGGTGCAAGCAACTCTTACACGCAAGGATTGGATTCGTTAAGCTCTGCCAATGATATCAATTTAAGCATAAATTCATTTATAGGAGGGGCTGCTTATTTCAACATTTCAGGAGAGGTGTATGGAGGTGTTCAGCCTAAAAATATAATAGAGGGAATAAGCCTTGATGGAAATTATTTGATAGAGGTAGGTATTTCTGGAAATGCCAGTACATCTTCATCATTTATTTTAGACGCCCAATCAATTAAAACATTAACAGCCCAGTTGCGCAACGAGTTGGTTTCACAAATAGCACCAACAACTCCAAAATATATAACTACGCAAGAACTGACTTCCGCTCTTGGAGGAACTTGGAACAAAATTAATGAAACCAATGTCACCGCCCCATCTCCTGGAATAAAGTACGGAGTTATAGAAAACTTTACTGGCAGCTCAGGGTATAATATAAGTATGATTATACTTTCTATGAATAGCAGCTCCACTGTAAGCAACGGCTATAATAACGAAATAACCAGCTACATTAAAAATGGAATGTCAAGCAATATAACAAACGGTGCTCTTGAAAATGACTATGCATTTTCTGTAATAGGGGGAAATGTAATGTCAAATCAAAAAGGCCAGCATGTTATTGTAGCAGAAAGCCCATATGGAAGTTATGCCTTAGGTGTTAGCATCTATTCAAACGTACAACTTTCAGAGACCCAGTTTTCAAAAGGACTTGCAGCATTATTGCAGGATATGGAGCCTAACTAAAGTTTTAAGTGTGTAGAAAAGATTTAATAAATTTGAACTTCTTATATATCTGATTTTATGGTAGATGAGTTTAAAGTTGAAAAGCTTAAAAAGTTTATAGAGATGGGCATAAACCCATATCCTTATTTTTATAAAAAGACTCACGACTCTATAGAGATAATAAATAACTTTGAAGAATTAAAGGAGAAAAAGGTAAGTGTAGCCGGAAGAATAATAGGAATAAGAAAAATGGGTGGTATATACTTTATTGATCTTTTAGATTACAAAGGAAAACTGCAGATTATAGTCAAAAAAGACTCTATTGCAAAGGGATACTTCGAGATAATTGAGCTTTGCGATGTTGCAGATATTATAGGGGTTAATGGAAGGGTAACAAAAACCTCGAGAGGAGAGATAAGCATAGATACAGAAAGTATAGAAATATTGGCAAAATCATTGAGAACATTACCGGAGAAGTTTCACGGGCTAAAGGACACCGAACAAAGATATAGAAAAAGGCATTTAGATTTAATAGTAAACCCAAAGGTTAAGGAGTTTTTCATAATCAGATCTAAGATATTAAAGTATATGAGAGACTTTCTTGACGATAGAGGTTATGTAGAGTTTGAAACCCCTGTGCTGCAGGAGGTATATGGTGGCGCTAATGCAAAGCCATTCATAACAAAACATAACGCGCTTGATGAACAGCGATTCTTAAGAATATCTGACGAACTTTATCTTAAGAGATTGATCATAGGAGGTTTTGAAAAGGTTTACGAGGTTTCAAAGGATTTTAGAAATGAGGATATCGACTCAACGCACAATCCTGAGTTTACGCAGATAGAGTGCTACGAGGCCTATAAAGATTATGAAGAATACATGAAGATGGTTGAGGAGCTGCTTAGTGGAATGGTAAAAATGCTTTTTAATAGCTACAAAGTACAGTATCAAGGCAAGGAGCTTGACTTTACACCGCCATTCAAAAGGATTTATTGGGTAGATGAATTAAAGAAAAAGATAGGAGTTGATGTATCTACTCTGACAAATGAAAAGGCAGAGGAGGTAGCTTTGAAAGAAAAACTAGAGGTCAATATAAAAAACAACATGCACATTGCAGATGCGTTATTTGATAAGTATATAAAACCAGAGCTTTTCAATCCTTCATTCGTTCTTGACTTCCCAGCATATATGTGCCCGCTTACAAAGGACAAACGAGGAAATACGCTGCTTAGCGAAAGATTTGAATTATACATTGCGGGACGAGAGGAAGCAAACTGCTACTCGGAACTTACAGACCCAATAGAACAGAGAAAGAAGTTTGAGGAGCAGGAAGTTGAACGTAAGATGGGAGATGATGAGGCTCCACCTTCTGATGAAGAGTTTCTTCAAGCAATAGAGTATGGAATGCCACCTACGGCAGGATTAGGTATCTCAATAGATAGATTAGCCATGATACTTACAGACAATATTTCAATAAAAGAGGTTATGGCCTTCCCAGCTATGAGAAAAGAAAAATAAGTCTACCTTTTTAATTTCTTAAACCTTGCTGAAGATGCTGCTTCTTTTCTTGCAAGATGTTTCCACAATGCATCTTGAAGAGCGATTACTTCATTGCGCGTCAGTGGTGTTTTTGTTTCGTTTGTTTGCAATCTTGCTATATCCAATATTATGGATGTATGTGATGTTTTACTTATAGTTTCCATTTTAATTCCTCAAGGAATAGAATTTATCTAAACTCATTATTAAATCTTTCTATTTGTTTCGGATTTTATACAATAAAATAGTAAAATTAAGCATGAAAATATATAAAAATAATATAAATAAAGTACATAGATAATAGGGTTAATAGTCAAAATAGTGTAATGGAGATTTTTAAAGTTTAGCTTTAAAGGCATCTCACACCGCAATACCTTAGTTAAAAAGCAAGTTTTAAATACTAATATGGATAAAGTATTAGCTAATAATAGTTTTAAGCTTTACTGTATATATTATAAGGAAAATGCCAGGGTGGCAGAATCCGGTAACGCGTACGCCTGGAAATTGAACCTGTCAGCGTATGGCTCTCGAGCCATCTGGGTTCAAAATAAAGGGCTTTTTGTAACTCAAAAAGCATTATGGAAATCCCAGCCCTGGCGTTTTTATGTTTAAAAAAATTTAAGATTTAACTGGTGCATGAATGGATCAAAAAGAGCAAAAAAGCAAAGAGCCTAAAGGAAAGGAAAAGATAGAGGCAAGCATAATAAGAATGGCTGGAAGAGACATTAACGGAAGATATAATGTCATAAGAGGTTTAATGCAGATAAAAGGCATTGGCCACAATATGGCAAGCGCTATGGCTAAAGGATTTAAGGACAAATTTGGAGTTGATCCGAATACAGAGATAGGCACACTTACCGATCCACAGCTTGCACAGCTAGAAGGGATAATAAAGGATCCATTAGCATATAATATTCCAAAGTTTATGATAAATAGAAATAAGGACTTGGAAACAGGAGAGAACATGCACGTAGTAGGAACTGATCTTATAGTAAAGACCAGATTTGATATTGATAAAGGAATAAAGCTCCAGACATGGGTAGGTTCAAGACATCAGTACGGACAAAAGGCAAGAGGACAAAGAACAAGATCTACAGGCAGAACCGGAGCAACAATAGGAGTTATGAAGAAATCAGCACAGCAGCCGGCTACTGGCGCAGGAAAGAAGGAGGATGAAAAGAAGTGAGTTGAATGGGAGCACCAAAAAGAAACAAGAAAAAATTTGATAGACCTTCAGCAATGTGGGATAAAAAAAGAATTGAAGAAGAACATAAGATAAAGCAGGAGTACGGACTTAAAAAACTCGGTGAGCTTTGGAAGGCTACAAGCGAGATAAGAAGAGTGAGAAGAAACATACGAGAGGTTCTTTCAGGAAGTGCAAGCGAAACGGTAGGCAAAGATATAATAGCAAGGCTTGCAAAGTACAATGTGGTAAGTGAGAACGCAATACCAGACGATGTCCTTGTAGTAAAGCCACAGTCATTGCTTGAGAGAAGGCTTCAAACTATAGTTTATAGAAAAGGAATGGCAAAGACATTAAAACAGTCTAGGCAGTTGATAGCTCATGGTTTTATATCAATTAACGGAAGGAGAATAAAATCTCCAAGTTATTTAGTTAAAAAAGGAGAAGAGAGCGGAATAGGATACTACAAAAAAATATCTATTGAAACTGCCCCTATTGCACAGCAGGCACCTGCAACGCAAGAGGCAATTTCAGGTAATGAGGAAAAAACAGGCGAGTAAATGGCAAAAGCAAAAACATCAGTGGCAAAGGGAGGAAGCAAGAAGCTTCCTGAAAAGAAGGAGCAGCAAAATGCTACAAAAAAAGGAGATATTTCATACGAAAATGAGGTTGCTGTTGCACAGGAAAAGTACAAACAAAAAGGAACTAGATGGGGAGTTGCACATATTCTTTCATCAAAGAACAACACTATAATAACACTTACAGATTTATCCGGAGCTGAGACAATAGCTGTCGGAAGCGGAGGTATGGTAGTAGATACAGATCATGAAGAAGGATCACCTTATGCAGCTACACAAGCAGCTTATAAAGTCGCTACAATTGCAATAGAAAAAGGAGTGACGCATATAAATATAAAGATACGTGCACCAGGAGGACATAACTCAAAGACTCCAGGACAAGGGGCACAAGCAGTAGTAAGGGCACTTGCAAGAAGCGGTTTTAAGATAGGCAGCATAGAGGAAGTCACGCCAATACCTACAGATACTACAAAAAGATCAGGAGGAAGAAGAGGCAGAAGAGTATAAGTGGTATGTTGTTAAAAAGATCTTTTTCTTTCTTTATTCTTTTATTTATTTTTTTTATTTTTATCTCTATATTTCTTTTTCTTTATCAAAATCAAGAACTACCTTTGAGTTTTTACTTTCAGAAAAGCAACATTATAGTAAAGACCTGCAATACATGTAAAGCACTCAATGAAACTGTTTATATAGCTGCTTCAGAGGAGCAACAGACAAGAGGTATGATGTTTAGGAACAGTTTTGAAGGTGCTTATGGAATGCTTTTTGTGATGAATAGTAGTGAACAGGTGTGTATGTGGATGGAGAATACAAAAATTCCTTTGGAGCAGATATGGATAAATACCAATGGAGATATAAGCTTTATAAAAAATGCGGTTCCATATAGTACAAACATAACCTGTGCCCAAGGAGCATATGTTCTAGAGGTTCCGTATAATACAGTAAATAGTTCCGGAAGCTTTTCAATTTGATATTGGATAGTTTAGATTTTTTAAATACAAAGGCAAATAAAAGATACTATATTAATTAAGTGAAAATTAATTATAGCGGGATTAATCTTGAAAGTATAAAGATTACAAACGGCACATCAAAGTTATCATCTAAATACACAGGAAGGCTCTCTATTGCAGCGCCTAATGCCGCAACTAATATGGCATAGTAACCTACGAATATATAAGAAAGAATCAATGCTGCAAAAAAATAAGAAGCTGTTCCTGCAACGCTCTTTTTCTTATTGTATGGAAGCTTGAGTTTGCCATAACGCATGCCGATTATAGGAGAGATTGAGTCTGCAATGAAGATCATGCATATTGCAGAAAAAGCAAGCCCAGTGGAAAGATAAGAAAGAGCAAAGCATGTCCCTATACCAAGCCATATAGCTCCGTGTCCAAGCCTAAAGTTATCTCTTTCAAGACCATATAAAAATTTAGATACCACACCGTTGCGGAATATCAATGCGTTATTAAGTAAGGTTATGCCAGATAAAAATATGAATATTATTATAAGATACTCGCTTACTCCAGAATATAAAAATAATAGAAGAAGGATTAAGCCGCCTAGCATTGTAAAGATGTTCCTGCGCAGTTCTTTTTTGAATGTAGTTTTCTTTACTCCTTGCTTCTTACTAGGATAAATATTATAAGAGCTTATCCCCCCTAAAAAGATGGAGCTCGTTATTATAATCAAACCGCTTGAGTAGGCTATCAATAAAAAGTATGCACCGATTAAGACAAATAGCTCCATTCTTTTTGTCCCATATGCACAGATTATGGCATTGAAGATTATGTATCCTGAAAGAACATATAGAAGATTTAAGTTTTCGTATGAAGAGAGATAAAATGCAAGTATAAAGAATAGAATAAAAAGAAACAGGTCCTTTGCGTTTTTTGATGTAAAGGTTTTGTATATTATAAGGGCAATTACAGTTAAATAAAGAATAGCTTCGAATATAATCATAACAATACCGTTTTCATACATGCCATCTTCATGCCAGATATATTGCCCATGCAGCTATTATAAAGAAGCCTACAACAATAAAAGGGACTCGTTTTTTTCCTGTTTTTATAACATCTCTACTTACCTTCATTATAGCATCTTCAGAGCCTTTGCCCCAAACCCTAAATCCCTTTAGTTTTGTTTTAATATACAAATACTTAACAGGTTCAAGTTCTTTAATGGCTTTTTCTATCTGTTCATCAAGAAACGGCAGTATATCTTTTGTGGTTGTATACTTGCCAAGTACATTGCTTGCAGGCAAGGCGAGCGTGTTTACAGCATGAGTGTCGGTAGTATATATCTCTGAGCTTAAACGATATTTTTTATTAATGTGTGATATAAGCTCTTGCCTTAGTTTTGGGAGCATATTGTTAGCATCAAAGTAAACCATACAAAAGCTTTTTTTCTGCGTTTTAAAGACACCTACGCTTAGCTCCGCCGGACCTATGTCGTTTTTATGTATATGTGATTTTAAGCTCATATGTGAAGCTCCGAAAAGTACTCTTTCTTTTTTATCTAGCGAAAGGGCCTTAGCCACATCGTTTATAGCTGCAGCATAGCTCTTGACATACTTGCTGCCTTTGTATATGCCCTTTAATTCATCAGCGCCAGCTTCCTCAAAACGAGAGTTGTGCGCATCTATGAGAATGGTGTCAAAGCCATGCTTCGATGAGATAGACTCAAAGGTTAAGCCTATGTCGCTATCTATATCTTCGGTCACTGTAGGTGCTTTTGTTAAGCTTAATAAAGACACATTGCCGATTCGTATGCCCTTTGCATAGCAGCTACCATTAGCTGCGCTAGCAAAACCGCCTATTGCTTGAGAAAAGGATACCTCTCCTTTCAAAGGCACCATTTTATCTACCACTCTCCATATATCAGAGATCTGAGATGTACTTACAGGATTGTCTTCTAGATTTACAGCACCGTGTAGTATGAAAGGTGTTGTATGATATTTCTTTTCTATCTTTTTACTGAGATACTCTGTTGCTATGCTTCCGCCTATACCACGTATTGGCCCATAATGAATATTTGGCTTAACAAATATTGCTTTGTATGTTTTTTTGCCCTTTAAAGCAAGTATCGATATAGGAATGTCTCTTTTAACGCCAATTCCATTAAGGGCTCCATGATCTTTTTTAATATCAAATAGCCATTGATTTATCATTACCGTCATTAACTCCACTCCGCTGAAGTTAAACTGTTTCTTTGATGGTCTGTCCATTATAAAAAGTATAGCATAACCGCACAGCATGAACGCAAACATGCCTGCCCATAACTTGAATAAAATATAATTATAGGATATGTCAACCGAGAATAACGAGTAGCTTAGAGGTATGAAAATAAGTGCATTCAGCAAAGGCTGTATTGCAGCGGTTAATATCTGTCCTTTGCGTTGATTTAAAACTATACGATTTATTATAAACCAGTATCCGTATATCCCAGCATCGCTAAGAAGTATCGGTATATACGCAAGAGTATAACTTTTTGTTAGTTGGTAGGTAAATATACTTATTATGAAGAATGCCGCATAGGTTATGGTTATTGCTATTACAGCTATCATGGCATGCTTTAACTTCAAGGTTCTTTTCATAACCTTTAGAAGAAGAGCAGTAAGTATTGCAGGAAAAGAGATAAGTGTTATGCCTATGCTTGAGCCGTAAAGCAGTAATGAAAGAATCGAGGCGGATTTTGATAGTATTAACTCCCCGAATATGCCGCTTGCAATACCAATAAGAATGATTATAAGTGTAAGAACGTTCTCGCTAGGCAGATTTATTCCAAAGTACTTTGTAAAACGCGTAACGTCTCTTTTTTCATCAGGCATTCGAACACATTACCTTCCGAATCTTCTCTGTCTCCTATTGTATTCAAGAAGAGCTACATGAAGATCCTTCTTTGTAAAATCAGGCCATAACTTTTTTGAGAAGTAAAGCTCGGAGTAAGTAGTTTGCCATGGCATGAAGCCCGAGAGCCTTTGCTCCCCAGAGGTCCTAATTATAAGATCTATATCGGCTACTGTATTTGATAATAAATACTTTGTTATGAGCTTCTCGTTTATGTTTTTAATGTTCTTTGCTTTTGAAGCTACATGTTTTACCGCGTTAAGTATATCATCTTTGCCACCGTATGCTATAAGCATATTTATCACTCTGTCTTTGTATTTTGAGGTCTCCTTCTCCACCTTTTTAAGTGAGTCTAAAAGATCTTTTGGGAGTAGCTTCCTATTGCCCACTATTCTTAAACTTGTCTTGTTTTTATGCAGCCTTGCAAGTATTTTTTTGTCATTTGCGACCTTTTTATATATTGAAAAAAGTGTCGAAACCTCTTTTTCACTTCTAGAAAAATTCTCTGTGGAAAATGCCCATACCGCAATATTATTTATGCCATATGAAACGCACCACTCGCTAAATGAGATGAATTTTTTAACGCCTAAATCATATCCGCTCATTATAGAAAGCGCATGTGAGTTAGCCCAACGCCTGTTTCCATCAGGAATTATTGCAACGGTCTTCGGAAGATTTTTAATAGCCATTTAATCAATCGCCTACAAGGCATAAGCTAGTAGTCTTTATAATACGTAAATATATAAATATATTAACATAGCGGTAAGGTTTGACTACATGGAAATAAACGAAACTAATATTGAAAAATTAAGAGCTTCTATAAGAAACATACCAGATTATCCTAAGCAGGGAATAATGTTTAAAGACATAACACCTATGCTTAAAGAGCCGGCACTATTTTCTCTGTGTATAGATGAGCTTTGCAATAAACTTTCAAAAGTAGAGTTTGATTATGTATTGGGTATAGAGTCAAGAGGATTTATACTTGGGTCTGCAGTTGCTTATAAGATGCATAAGGGTTTTGTTCCTGCCAGAAAGAAAGGCAAACTGCCCTATAAAACAATAAGTGAGGAGTACAAGCTAGAATACGGCTCTGAAACATTAGAGATGCATGCCGATGCGATAGAAAAAAACTCACGGGTCGTTATAGTTGATGATCTTCTTGCTACAGGAGGCACAGTTGAGGCAGCAGCAAAGCTAGTAAACAAGCTTAATGGCATTGTGACCACAACATTATTCGTAATAGAGCTTGGCTTCCTTAAAGGAAGAGAAAGATTAAACGGCATTGATGTACTTTCCTTGCTTAAATATTAGAGTTTAAAACACCTATTTGGAAAGTTTGGAATTGTATAAGGAATTAAAAGAATTACAATACAATAAAGTACAATAAAGCTAACATACGTATTATTATAGCTTAAATCTTAAAATAAAAATGGTGTTATGATGGTTTTTAGAAGATCTAGTGTCGTTTCAGTTTTGTTATTTGTAACGTTATTGATAGAAATGAGTTATGCAGGTTCACTTTCTGTGAGTTTAAATGTACAAAAGCCCGCGATGGACGCAGGACAAAATACAACCATAAATGCAAGCATAACCGGCGGAACTGGAAACTACATATGCTCATGGTCTTACTTAAACCTTTTTTCACCAAGCAAAGCAGGAACATTTGGAAGCAACAGCTGTAATACCACCTTTTATGGAAATGCAAGTGATCTAGGAAATCCAGAAC
>JAJZLO010000025.1 GCA_021803405.1 Microcaldota archaeon
AGTACTATTACCGTTGTTTACAACATACAGATAAGCTCCGTTTGGTGAAGTAGCTATTCCTTCTGGCCCATTAAAAATAAATGTTTTATAATTTGAAACCACATTTTCAGTAGAGGTATTGATTATGCTTATAGTGTTATTTTGATCCGTTACATAAGCATAAGCTCCGTTTGGTGAAATTGACACACCTTCTGGAGCTGAATTTAAACTTATATAACCCATAATAGTATTAGAATTGCTTGTTGGGGGTCCGTTAACAGAAATCCCCGAGGTAACCTGCAATGATACAACTGCTATTTGTATTTCTTGATTTGTACCAGAAGGAGTATTATAATGAAGCCATAAACTTCCTTTAAAATTAGAACCTATTGAGTTTGATGAAAGAGGACATTGGAAGCTTAAACCAACTATTTGACCGGATGATATTGAAATTGGGGATATTGAATTAAAATATGAGGGAGTAGTTGTACTGTTACTGCAAGAAGTACCTGTTATTTGATATCCACCGGTTGTTGAACCAAAAGATAGATTAAGCACACCTGCAGAATTAAGGATTGGATTAGTACATATAAATCCAGAGTTACCTATGCAAGAACTTATCGAGCCACCAAATTTGCCGAACAGCCCAAGATAATACAAACTTACCAAGGCAATAGATATTATAAGAATTGACCAACCATAAGTCATAAGATACTCCATTGCTGATTGAAGTTTCTTATTATTTTTCTTAATTTTATGCAAAATAAAACCGAATATATCTACTTAGTATATTAATATATATTTTACTAGATAGTGATTTAAATAATTTTTTAATCCTCAAAGATTTTATCAAGGTCTACGTTCTTTGATTCCTCTAGTTTTTTCTTAATGCCTACATCAGAGTAATCTGCAAACTCTACGCCTCCAAGAACAACCATTATTTTTATTGCACTCTTCTGCATAGTAGGATCTATCCTTGCACCCCACTTCATCATAGCATCCTCGCTTATCCTTCCTGCAACTTCTTGGAAGATCTTTTCTGCTTCTCGAAGCGTGAGATCCTCTCCTCCAATTATATTAACAAGAGCTTTCTTAGCAGTTGAAAGATCAACGTCTAAAAGAGGGCTGCTTAGTGTATTATTTATTGCAACTGATGCACGGTCATTTGTCTGTGTTGAGTTTGCTTCGCCTATTCCTATAACCGCATATCCCGAGTCTTTTAAAACGCTTCTCAAATCGGCAAAGTCAAGATTTACCATTCCTGGCTTGGTAACCATCTCTATTATGCCCTTAGTAGCGTTGGCGAGTATCTCATCGCTTATACGAAAGGCCATATTAAGTGGCAGATCAGGAGCTACAGCAAGAAGCTTGTCATTAGGTATTATTATAGTAGTATCCGTTACACGCTTTAGCCGCGATAGACCCTCTAGGGCATTCCTAAGTCTTGTCTTGCCTTCGCTTGAAAACGGAAGCGTAACTATTGCAACTGTAAGTGCGCCTGCTTCCTTAGCTTCATGCGCTATTATAGGAGCTGAGCCTGTGCCTGTACCGCCCCCCATGCCTCCGGTTATGAAAACCAATTGAGCATCGCTCATAACATGTTTTATCTCTTCTTTGCTTTCTATGGCTGACTCTTCGCCTAATTTAGGATCGCTACCAGCGCCAAGACCTCTTGTTATTTTCTTGCCTATTAATACCTTTCTATTTGATTTTATCTTTGCAAGATGCGAAGCATCGGTATTCATAGCTATTAGATTTATGCCCTCTATATTTATTTCTGAAATCCTATTTATAGTGTTAGAACCGCTTCCGCCTGCACCAACTACATAAATCTTAGGTTTAGCTGATTCAATGAACTTAAGCAGCTCTTCATCGTCAGGTGAGATAAACTCTTTTGTTGCCATTAATGTCGCCTTTTTATAGTATATATAAACAAAAACATAAAAAGATTTGTAGAGATGGTAAGTACTAAATGGTAAGGATGTGTAAAAACAATGTAAAGATATTGTTATAAACGTTATAGGATTATTAATACTGAGATTCAATGGATATTACAACAAAACTAGATATAATAAAATCAGAGCCTACTGAAGAGATAGTTACTGAGCAGGATCTTATCTCCATACTTGAAAACAACTCAAAACCAGTGCATTACTTTGGACTAGAGATAAGCGGCATGCCGCACATAGGACATATACTTTGTGCTGGGAAAAAAATAAATGATTTCGCAAAGGCCGGTTTTCAAACCAACATACTCTTAGCTGATTGGCATACTGTTGCAAACCAAAAACTCGGAGGAGATTGGGAAAGAATAAGGAAGGCCGGGGAGTTTTACAAAAAATTATTTGCAGTAGCATGTCCTTCTGCAAAGGTGAAGTTCGGATCAGAATTATATCATAATAATAATGAGTACTGGAAGGAGGTTATGGAAATAGCTACCAAAACAACCATCGCAAGAGCTACAAGAACACTTATAATACAAGGCAGAAGTGAGAAAGACACATTATATGTTTCTCAGTATATTTATCCTATTATGCAAGTTGCAGATATAAGGGCATTCGGAGCGGATGTTGCACATGCAGGAATAGATCAAAGAAAGGTACACATGCTTGCAAGGGAGGCGTTTAAGGAACTTAATGAAAAAAGGCCCTTGGCTTTGTTGCATACAAGATTAATACAATCGCTTTTAGAACCTCCTAAGATAAATGAAGGGGCAGAAAAGGAGGAGATAGTCACAGCGATGAAGATGAGCAAGTCAAAACCAGGCTCTTCGATACCTATACTTTCAAGTAAAGAGGAGGTAAATAAAATAATAAGATCCGGATGGTGTCCAGAGGGGATCGTAAATGAAAACCCAATACTTGGATTATGTAAGTATATAATACTTCCAACTACAGGCATCTTAAAAATAGAAAGAGATATGAAGTATGGGGGAGATTTAGAATACAACAATTATGCTTCTTTGGAAAAAGACTTTTTAGAAAAAAAGCTGCATCCTGTTGATTTAAAGAATGCAGTTTCAGCTAGTATAATAAAAATAATGGCTCCTATAATAACTAAGTTTAGTTCCGAGAGGAAAGAGATTGAGGAGCTGTTCAAACAATAAAAACGCCGGGATTGGGACTTTCAAAATGCTGGTTCAGTAAAGTTTACCAGATTTATTTGAACCCAAATGGCCCGAAGGCCACCAGATCTCGAGTTTCGCCTTTTATAACTGGCGCGTTACCTGGTTCTGCCATCCCGGCAATGCTTTATTTTAAATATGTTTATTAATATATATCTTTACTCTATATGATAAGGATAAAGTCATAAAGAATAAAAGGATTTAAAATGGGCAATAAAATAAGCAAGGATCTTTTTGGAAGAGTATTCGCTGTAGTAGTTTTTGCAGCACTAACTATCTTCGGCTTTGCATTTTCTATATACTTGATTTACAATGCCAACAATGCTTATACTTACTTCTTGGCATTTTCTTATTTGATACTTTCAGTGATAGCCGGGCTTTTCAATACCTTCACCGCCTATTCGTATTATCGCTCTTATTTGTATGATGATTATTTAAAATCGATAAAAAAGAAATTATTACCGTTAGAGCAGTTTCCTACAGTAGCGGTATCCATTGCAACATTCAATGAAAATCCTAAAATAGTAATAAAGAATATGAAGCAGCTGAAAACATTAAATTATCCAAAGAATAGGATAAAGTTTTACATGTTGGACGATTCTAATGACATTAAAAAAATCCATGAAATAAAAAATGCAAGCAAAAAATATGGCTATGAATATATAAACAGACCTGAAAGAAAAGGATACAAAGCAGGAGCCCTAAACAACCTAATGAATATAACAAAGGAAGAGTTCATAGCCGTTTTTGATTATGATGAATATCTAACAAATAAAAATTTCCTTCTAGAACTTTTGCCTTACTTCCAGGATAAAAAGTTGGCATATATACAAACTGAAAAAAGATACAGGAAACATACATTCTTTTCTGATACCATAGATCTTTTTGATGCGTTCTTTTTCAAGTTTATTCAGCCTTCAAGGGCATTAAATAATACAGCAATCTTTGCCGGTTCATGCGGAGTTATAAAAACCTCTCATTTGAAGGAAATAGGAGGTTTTCCAGAGTATGTCATAGAGGACACTTTCTTTAGTTTTGAATCAGACATACACGGCTTTAAAAGTCTATACATACCCAAGGTTTATGCATATGGAAAACCAATAGAAACCTTCACCGAGTTAGTAAAGCAGCAGTGGAGATATAATTATGGAGATACGCAGTTTCTAGGATACTTTATAAATAAATTAAAGAGGAAGGATAAGATGAAAAAACTTTCTCCATTATCCAATGTCGATTACATGACTCATGGCTTTGGATTAAATTATATATCAGTAATGCTTGTTCTCTTCACTATTATCTCGATATTGATAGTTTTTTCACAGCTTCCGTTAGCAAAGATTAATTTGAGCAACGTACTCACTGCACAGTACTTGAGTTTCGATCTTGAGTTACTTGGCGTAGGCGCTCTTTTTGTATCAATAATTGCACCGGTAATATTGACAAAGATATACTTCAATTCTATTAAAAAAGGGTTTATGATATTCCTACTTAACTTTGCACTTGCATTTATTAGGGCAAAGGCAGCCTTTGCCGCAATCTTTAGGAAAAAATACAAGATAGTTTGGGAAAGAAATAAATTTTCTCAGAAATATGGAAGGATACTCTATGCTTTTAGGAACTCGGTAGCGGAGATTATTTTTGCTTCTTTTTTGGTTGTATTAAGTGCAATAGCAATGATTATAAACAATACATTTGGAGGTTTATGGCTGTTATGGTATGGAATACTATATGCTTCAACCATAATAATGTTTTACAAGTATGGTTAGTGTTTGTATGATATACATAAAAATCCACGAAACTGAGCATGGTGCAATGGTTGCAATGTGCGATGAAAAGGTTTTAGGCAAAATTTATAAAGATAAAAAAACAGGCATGACTTTAGATTTAATAAAGTACTCGGAGTTTTATAAGGGGGAGTTATTTAGCGCCAAAAAAGGTGTTGAGATCCTAAAGGGTACATATTTATATTCAGGAAATATTGTTGGAGAGGAGGCAGTAAGTGTTGTAATAAAGGCTGGACTAGCCACAGGAGCAGAGATTAAAAAAATAGATGATGTGCCATCTATACAAATATACAAAATTCTCTGAATAGAACTTATTTATTTTTAAGTTTTAAAATAGCAGAGGCTATATCTCCTTTAGACTCATTTATTGCTGCAATGACCTTTTCACGATCGGTTATGCCAGTTTGCTCCATCACAAAGTTTATGTCTTCCTCGCTTACTTCTACTAAAGATTTGTCCTTTTCTGAAATTTTACCTCCTGAAATTTGAAAGGTCTTTGAACCTTGAGCTTCTATTATGGAAACGTCTGGACTTTCTATTATAATATCTTTATCTTGACATTCTACAACGACCCTTATGGCATCTACGGGAGTATTTTTTATTCCCATGCTGTCCATCATACGCTTAAGCATTCTTGGGTCCATATTAGGCATCATTAAATCACAGAGTATTTATGGTAAAAAAATAAATAAGGCTTTGCTTAATTATATGTTATGCAAAAAACAGTAAAGTATAAGGTAAAAAACGGTAAACTGCTTGAGATAAGAGTAATTTACGATGAAAAAATACAAGAAGTTAAGATTTTAGGTGATTTTTTTATGTATCCTTATGAAGGCTTGGATATTATTGAAAAAGAGCTTGTTGGAGTAAGATTGAATATTGATTTGATAGAAGAAAAGATAAATGATGTAGTTAAAAAAAATAATATTGAAATGATAGGCATAGATCCAAAATCCATAGCAATTTCCATATGTGAAGCTGAAGCGCAAAGTGATTGAAGATGAAATGGAGAGTTATTGAGCTTGAAGAAAAAAATGCTTTTGAAAATATGAGCATAGACGAAGCTATATCTGAAAGCATAGCTAAAGAAAATTCTGATCCTACAATAAGATTTTATAAATGGAAGCCTAGTGCAGTTTCAATAGGAAGATTTCAAAGCATGCTTGAAGAGGTAAATATAGAAACATGCAAAAACTTAGGAGTAGAGTATATAAGACGGATAACAGGTGGAGGAGCAGTATATCATGATATTGATGGAGAGATTACATATAGTATAATAGGGCCCGAGCATGTTTTTAACAAAGGAATACGCCAAAGCTACATGGAGATATGCGGATACGTTGTAAATGCCCTTAAAACATTAGGCATAGATGCAACTTTTGTACCTATTAATGACATAATTGTTAAAAATAAAAAGATATCAGGCAGTGCACAGTCAAGAAAAAATGGGGTTTTGCTTCAGCACGGAACAATACTTTATCAGATAGATATTAAAAAAATGTTTTCATTGCTTAATGTCAGCAAAGAGAAACTATCGGATAAATTAATAAAAACTGCAGAAGAGAGAGTTACCTGTGTTAGAAATGAAAATAAGGAAATAACTATTGATAGATTATACAAGGAACTGTTTAGATCTTTCACTGTAAATAAAGAGTATTACATTGGAGAGCTGCTTGATGAGGAAAAACAACTTAGTTCTGCTCTTGAAGAAAAATATAGAAGTTCGGAGTGGAATTTTTACAGATAGGACTCATTTTTAAGTTTTTTTACGAAAAACTCGCCTGCTTTATATGAACTTCTTACAAAAGGACCTGATGCAACGTATAAAAAGCCCTTCGCTTCTGCTAATATCTTTAACTCTGAGAACTGCTCCGGAGTTATATACTCCTTGACTTCAGCATGAAATGAACTAGGCCTAAGATACTGCCCTATAGCAATAAAATCAGTGCCGACTTTCCTTAAATCGTCCATTGCAGAAAGTACCTCATCCTTAGTTTCCCCCATCCCAAGCATAATTGCTGATTTCGTATATATTTTTGGATCTATACTCTTTGATGCACGTAAAATTTCTAATGATTGATAGTAGCTTGCACGCTTATCGCGTATGTTAGGACTTAATCTTTTTACCGTCTCTATATTATGCCCAATTACATCAGGCTTTGCGGAGATTATTTTCATAAGATGAGAAATATTGCCGGTAAAATCTGGTATCAATACCTCTATTATAGTATTTGGACTTTCTTTTTTAATAGCATTAATGCACTCTGCAAAATGGCCTGAACCTTGATCCTCAAGATCATCCCTGCATACAGAAGTTATAACAACATAATCTAACTCCCACTCCTTTATGGTTTTTGCAAGAAGGTATGGTTCATCGGGATTAGGCTTTTCTCCTTTAGCACTTTTGCTTACTGCGCAGAACCTGCATCCTCGTGTACAAAGACTACCTAAAACCATAAAGGTGGCTGTGCCTGCGCTCCAGCACTCTGAAAGATTAGGGCAGTGAGCCTCTGTACAAACGGTATGGAGTTTTCTATCAGCAACCATCTGCCTTATCTTTTGATACTTTTCAGTTGATGCAGGTTTAATTGAGAGCCATTCTGGTAGCATTTTATCAACTATTGAGGTTCGGTACCAAATCCTAAAGCTTGCCATGCATTCTGCACTATTTGAGAAGGATAATTAGGGGCTAGATAATTTCCGGAGAAGTAAGGGTAAGTTACATTTTGGTATGAATAACAATTGAATTGGCTTGAGGTATAGTTATAGCAATTGCTGGTTAAAGGAAACCACGCAACAACATTTCCAACTAAAGGTGCACCAGCTATGCCACCATTATAAAGTTGTGCTATTTGTGAGGAGGTTAATGTAGTAGAGTATATCTGTAAATCTGCCAAAGAACCATTGAAAAACTCTGCTCCACTTGAAAGCCTGCCAAGAGTTAGATTATTTATTGTTATCTGACCCATGGTTTCGGTATTTGAAGGGTAATTATTGAGATATATAGAGTAAGTACTACCTGATTTTGTAGCTGCTACATACTCCCAGCTGCCCGCTTGGATGGCGTTAGCATATAAAGTATTTACTCCATCGGTAAGACCCAGAGTAGGCAAACCGCCAATTGAAGAAATAATTATGCCATTTGTGCCTGAAAAACTTAAAGGAGACTGAGTTCCTGATGAGCTTGAGTTAAGCCTTAGCCAAAAAGATACCCCGAAGTTGCCTGAAAGAGGTATGTTTGCAGTTATAAATGAGTTTGAGTTGAACTGCGCCGTTTGAAGTTTGCTGCCTATCTCTAATGGAGCATTACCTAAATAAATACCGCTAGAGTTTGAGTTATAACAGCTAAAAAGATTGGTGCATGAGAGTATTCCTGGTATTTTTTTGAGTGATGATGAATAAGTACCTAAAGCAGAGTCTCTTGCCGAGCCATTGAATAAGCCATAAAGTATATTGTTAGGATAACTTACTCCTGAGCTCGTGCCATAATTATTTATGTTGCCATTTAATGGCCACCAGCCTTGTATAGAATCTGAGACTATTGGAGCAGCAATTATTCTAGAGGCATATAGGGAGGATACCTGTTGTGATGAAAGAGATGTGTTATAAACCTGTACATCTGCAAGCTCTCCATTAAAATAAAACCATCCATTATTAGTATCTGGCCAGCCGTTCGCAGTATATCCAGTACCTAATTGATAATAGTATGTTGATGAGTATGAAACCTCAGATTGAGACTGTGTTCCTACTTGTTTCCCATCTATATATAATGTTTCCTGGCCGTTGTTATAAGTATCTACAAGAAAGTGCCATTTTCCGTTGTTATATGGTGTTGTAGTTACTATCTGGGAAGATACAGAGCCATGCCAGAAAAGTGATGCACGGACATCTCCATTTGTATCTACATAAATCGATGGAACATAACCAGAAGGTTGTGAAACAGGAGGAGATGATTGCTGTCCTAATATAACCCCGTCTGATGTTGTTTTGAACCATACTGAAAATGATTCAGCATATGTGGTAGTAGTTCCACTGGTTATAAAATTAAAAGCTGCCGAAGGTATTTGAATAAATGAACTCGCACCATTAAACTCTGAAACATTTACAGAAGGTACACCATTTAGATTTGAGGTGTATAGAACATTGCTTTCAAAGGCATTGTTGTTTTGACCACTTAAATCTTTTTGATTTCCATTAAGTGTAAACCAGCCTACAAGCCCATTGTTAGATATTGGTATACCAGAGATTCCTCTTTGAAATAGTTGTGTTATTGAGTTTTGAGATAAGCTACTGTTGTAAATTTGTACGTTTGATATACTGCCATTAAAGAATCCAGAGGAGGGATTTGAACCTATAAACAAGTTGCTCCAAGAGGTACCTGTCCCCCATGTACCTGTTGTAGAAAGTATCTGATTTCCATTTACATACAACTTAATATTTGAAGGAGCACCGTTAGAAACAATTAATGAAAGATCGTACCAAACTCCAGGTACAAAGTTATAATTTCCAGAGTAGGTATCACCACAATCATCACTTCCTGAAAGTGTATTATAGGTTGATAGAGATATGCTATATCCACACCCAGGTGTTGTCGAGAGTATTCCTGTCCCTGAAGCTTCGGTGTTTGAAGGAAGAATCCATGCATTTATACTAAGTCCACTGTTGCTTATTGGAACTTGGAGATTTGATGAAGGAGTTATAGATATATAACTATTATGGCCATTGAATGAATTGGCAAGACGATTAAAGCCAGAAAAGGTAAAGAGCCCGAAGGTTGAACTTGAAAGATTATCAATACTTCTTTCAATATATGAAGGGGCAAAAGGAGATGCAAAGTAGTAATGATTTGATACTGCAGATATTAGATTTTGTATATTTAATGCTTCTAATGAAGGACCGTATATAAGTATATTTTGACCGGTCTTAAAAGTTCTAGCAAGTATAGTATTTTGTGAATAGATAAGGTATGGAACTGTGGAAGTAAACCCAGTTATGTTCAAAATGAATCCAGCAAAGTCATTCATACAGTACTCGCTGTTTGAAAGTGTGTTTGTAACTAGAATGATACTAGATTCTTGCGATAAAGTATACGATGGACAAACAGGATTAACATCATATACTATTGTGTCGTAAGCTATTCCTTTCAGAGAACCAGACATTGCAGGACTACCGGTTATTATAGAGGTTAAATTTTGTATATTTCCTGGATGTATATACCTTATAACGCCTTGTTGCGCCAATAAAAGATCTGGCATCCCAGTAAGATTTATAGTGGCAGTGATTGGAAAAGAGTATCTTGAGATATCTCCTGTTTGATTTATTACAACATTTTCAATGTAGCTAAGTGTTAGGGTATAAGGACTGCTCTGTGAAATTGCTATATTTGTTTCGTTTATTGATTGAAGGCCTAGCTGTGAGTATAACTTCATCAAGGTTTGATTATAATCATAAAAGGTAAGATTCCCCATTGCTACTTTTAAGTACGATGCTGCAGTAGTGCCTTTCTGTACATTAGGCAAGGTTCCGTTTTTTAGTAGATAAGAAAGATACAAGGTTTGATTTGAGATAAAATTCCCATGCCTTAGAGTTGAGTTATACTCGTAAAAGGCTAAGACAGATAATGCCTGCCTTTCTGCAGTTGATCCAAAAACAGTAGAACTTGAGTTCAAAGGCAAAATAAGATTTATGGCTCCAGAAGATAACGCGATGCTTTGTTGCTGTGAATAATATTGCGTATTAATTATAACAAAGGAGAAAAGGACAGAAAGCATTAATATGAAAAGTATAAGTGTTGTAAGAGTGAACAGCTGGCCCTTCATGCTTGTTTTTAGGAGCTTATCCTTTATTATTTTTATTTCCATGTATAAACACCCAATGTATAAATCCTTGGCTGTGTGGACTTGTTTAACGGCTGTGAAGCCATTGATTGCGACTCCGATAAAGGAATTAGTATAGATTCCTGAGATACCTCTGAAGAACCCGTAATCCCAGAAGGATAATATTGCATAGACACAGTATTTAAGTTAAAAGGATAACCGGTATTGCCCATATTACTATAATCATTTGTATCCCCTTCTAAAGGAAGCCAAGCAGCAACATTTGAAATTGATAGCGGAGCTGCTGCTATTCCACCACCATAAATTGTAGAAATGCCGCCTAGAGTTAATGCTGTAGAGTATATTTGAAGGTTTGTTATTATGCCATTAAATCCATCTGTGCATGGAGAAATTGTTTCACACCCAAGATACATTAAATTTGTACTTCCTGAGTTTATAGATATGCCGTTTAAGTACTCTGGCGTGTTAATAGCAGTTGAAGGATAAATCCATTCAAAAATAGAGTAGCTTTGAGTGCCTATTGCAGATGAAGAGTAAACTACCTTGTCATTGACATATGCAGTTAATGTATTTGAACTTTGATTGTTAGTTATGCCTACAAAATACCATTGTTTTGGAGTAAATGAGCTACCTAAAGAGACACCACTTCCACTACTTCCCAGATAAATATTGGTTCCTGATTCAAAAGAATAATTTAGGTAAACATAAGAGTTTCCATTAAAGTTGTATAATGTATTTGAAGGAGCATATATTCCATTTATCTGTATGCTATAATTATATGAAGGATTTACTAAATTTTCTAGATACGTAGCACAACTTCCAAAACCTTTAGAATAAAGATATGTAATTGTATATGCTATGCTTGAAGATAGATTGGAGTAACAATTTCCAAAAGAGTATATATAATTTCCAGAAGCTACTGAAAGAACACCACCTGATAAAATCATATTTTCTATCGGGGTTGATGGTAATTTAGTTGCCCAAACAACGGCCCCTGCATTAGAAATGTTATTTGCCAGTATAAAACCATTACTCCATAAGGAATACATAATTTTGTTTGATAATATTGGATACCCAACAGTATTGCCATACTTTGAATATGTATATGCCCAAGTCCTTATTCCAGGGCTTACAACCTCACCTATATGATTTGTAGTTTCAAATAATAAAGAGTAATTATTTACTCCCAAAACAGATGTTGTTGGAAAAACTAAGGTCCCGCAAAAACTATTTGTGCCATCGATATTTAAACCGCATGTTTGATAATTGCTCCCTAAGAAAGCAATCCCATCAGAAACAGAGAGATTTGTAGTAGGTTTTGAACCTGGAGTCGACCATAATATAGTTCCATTGCTTCCTATAAGAATTAAATTTCCACTTAAATCATTTACAAGTATGGAACCGTTTATTGTGGTCAATCCTTTTGGAATAAACGAGGTTATAGTATTCCATGAAAATGAACCATCGCTTGCATTTATAGCATAAACTTCAGAGGTTGTCCCAGATGAAGCACCAAGAAATATCTTTCCATTGTAAAAAAGTGGCTGTGAAGTAAAAAGGTAAGTATTAGGTAGGGAAAAGTTCCAGTAATAACTTCCATTATTAGGATAGATACTATGAAGTTCTGTTCCATTAGTATAGTAAAGCATTCCAGAATAAGTACCAAAGCCATTAGGATAGAGCTCGGTATTTGTTGTTACAAATGGAGTTTTTATCAAAGAAGTACTTCCACTAGTAAGATTTATCGAATATATTTGATCGCCAGAGCCAAAGTATAAGTTTCCATAATCACTTACAAGAGGAGAGGATATACCGTTTGGTACATAGTATGAATAAAGAAGGAAGGGATACGTAGGACCGGAAAACAATACCGGATTTCTTGAAGAGTCTGAACCATATTGTTGCCATGAATAATTAGCTCTGGTATAGAATAACTTTTGTGCTAGAGCTCCATTTGAAAGTATATTTTTAATGTGAGTTGTGGTTAAAAGAGTCATAGTTGCTTGTATCTTTGATGAACTTAGAATACCTACACTGTTTGGAGTAAACTCAAAGTATGTCAATAGGGTTATTGCAAAGGCAACTATAAGAAGCGAGAAGATCGCATCTGTAGTAAAAAGCACTCCCTTCATCAAACTCACAATATATCTAAAGGCACATTAATAATAAACGTTTTGTTTTTTGTTTTGCTATTGCTTATTTGAGGTTTTTGAATTTTTTATTGTTTTGTTGTTTTTTGAATCTTTTAGAAGCTTCCAATATACCGCTCCGCTAATAGAGATTAGGAAACCTCCAAAGAATAATGGCAATGAAATGAAGGAGGCAATTATGCTTGAAAGCGCTCCAGAAAGTCCAACGCTAGCTTGTGGAAGTTGAGCTGAAAGTGACATCATACCTACCGCAGCGCCGTAATCTCCTTTAGCTACACCTGAAACATTAGAGGTTTGTCTTATAGGACCACCTAATCCTAAAAGTGCATTATAAGATACAATAAATATCAAAATTAAAAATATACCGATAAGATTGAAGGTCTGATTTCCAGTAAATACCAAAGTAATGCCAATCAATAACACAAGAATACCTTGAAGAACTCGAGTTATAGACGCATAAAATACAGTATTTATTTTTAATTTAAGTATTTTACGCGAAATGTATAACGATGCCAGTGCAGTAGATACATAACCAAGTCCGAAAATATACCCTATTACCTGAGAACTTTGTGCAGCATTCAATGAGTATGCTTCAACTATAAGAACCGGAAGTATAGGAAATGTAAGGCCTACTCCCAAACCTGAAAAAATCTGGGATGCCATAACCTTAAATACATGTGGAGAGGATTGTTTTTTTAGGAATTTGTTTTTGATTTTGTTATGTTTTGCCTCTTTTATAAAGATAATACTGAAAAACGAGATTAGAATCATCAAATCAGTCAATATAAAAAAATACCTGAATGAAAGTAATGTTGCTTGAGCCTGTGATACTGCCCCATTAGAAAGTAAAAATGAGGATAACAATCCTTGTAAAATTATTATAAAACTCCCTATTATTGCAGCGACAGAACCTATAGAGATTATAATACCTAAACGCTTGATTCTCTCGTTATTTTTTTTCCAATTGTTTGCTATTAATGCCATCTGAGGTGCTGAAAACGCGCCACGTATTCCTCCAACTCCAGATATTCCAGTAAGCATTGCGAAGAAAATGAAAAGTATTATATTTATCGGTATGAATGTTGAAAGTATAAAACCAAACATACCTATGAGAGGGAAAAGCTCTGAAAAAAGCATTCCGTTTTTATAGCCTATTTTATCGCTTATTACACCAGTAAAAAGTGAAAAGAAAGCGTTAAAGCCAAGAATTATCAGATAAATTATTCCTACAGAAAATAGATTTTGATTGAATATGAATATTAAATAAATTGGTACAGCAAGTGTTGCAAAGCTAAGAGCTATACTGCGAAGTATTCTTGAGATTAAAAGATATTTAAAAGATTTGTTTATCTCTTCTTTAGAAGTAATTTTGTTATCCATTTATACACAAATATGAGTATTTTTCTCCACTAATGTTTATAAATGCGCCGTAAGTGGCGATAGCGTTTAAATATCTGAAAATATTAAGTACGTTTATCTAAAGGTAGATATTTTGCAAAATAATAAAAGCTCTTCTAAAGTATTGGATAAAGATCTTGGACATATGATGGGTTTTGCCACAGCCTTTGCCATAACAGCGGGTAATGAAATAAAAAAAGACATGCGGTTAGGTATTAATTCAAAGAGAAAATCTGATGGCTCACCTATAACAGAAAGTGACATAAAAATAAACGCAATGTTAATAGAAGCAATTAGAAAGGAGTTTCCTACACATGACATAATGGCTGAGGAAGGAAGTTGCTTGAAAAATAAAAGTGAGTATAGATGGATATGCGACCCTATAGATGGAACTATAGTCTTTTCACATGGAGTCCCTACATGTGCATTTTCAATCTCTCTAGTTAAACAAGGTATTCCTGTTTTAGGTGTAGTTCGCGATCCATTTATGGATAGAACTTACGGCGCAATATTAGGCAATGAATCGTACTTAAACTCAGAAAAAATATCAGTATCTAATGATTACGAACTTAAAGGCACCATTATAGGTCTTTCCTACTGGAATGGAGCACAACGTTCTCTTTCAAAACTGCATAGCAAGCTTATAGAAGCAGGTGCAGCAGTACTTATGCTTGGTTCAATAGTTTATATGGGAGCAATGGTGGCTTCTGGAGAACTTGCAGCATCTATACACCCAGCAAGATTCCCATATGACAGTGCAGCACTTAAAGTAATAGTATCTGAAGCTGGGGGAACCGTAACCAGCCTTGATGGAAAAGATCAACGATATGATAGAAAAATAAACGGAGCCATAATGTCTAATGGAAAATTACATGAAATTATAACCGATATGGTAAAGAAATATACTTAATCTCAAAGACCGTAATGTTTTTTAATAATATTTGCGGTTTCTTGTGGAGAAATAAAGGTATTATTTATTTTTAATGATTCTACAAAAGGAATTGCTTCTAGTACCTCATTTTTTGATATAAAATCTTCAAACGTTTTAATATCGGTTAATTTACCATGCTTATTTCTTGATGTTGCTTGTAATCTCTTTTTTATTTCAGTTATATCACATGTTAACTGTATAAAATAAGTTTTCCCAAAGTTTTGTTCATTTATTTTGATTAGATTTTTAATAAATAAATCGTCCTGATTTTTAATATTTACTGTAGTCAATATTAAACCATTTATTTTTTTAACTGCTGCTTTTTCTACAAGATCCAACCTGTATGAATCTATAAGTTTCCAGAACATCTTATCGTTTCTATCAAATATCGAATTGATAAGATCTATGACCAAATGGTTATGCAGTACTTTATAAGAAGTTAACTTTGAAAGTTCATTTGCAACGGTAAGTTTACCTACAGCAGGAGGACCGTATATTATTATTAAGTTCATGATTATACCATATTTATTAAATTTATTAGGTTTTAAGTTTATTAATTTTTGTAATTATAAATTTTACCCATAATTATATAGTAAGTAAAGTCGAAATAGGAACCAAATCAATAATTTACAGTAGTTTCAAGCCCGAAAAAATTCCCGTACCTTTTTGCTTCTTCCTTTGCTTCTCTAAGTTGAACATTATCCAACTTCACATACTGCTTAAGTGTTATAGTCAGTTTTTCCTTTATAATCTTCCTGCTCCAGGTTCCAACCACTTCTCCATCAACAAC
>JAJZLO010000022.1 GCA_021803405.1 Microcaldota archaeon
AATACTGATATCTGGATATAAAAAGCTAGTATGATTAAAGATAAAGGTATTGCAATGACAGCAAGAATTATTGCAATTGATATTATTCCTGCTCCAAGCAAATTAAGATATCTAGAACTTGCTAAGGAAATTGCATTTCTAATGTTAAGTTTTTCTTTTCTGACAAGTTGATTTGCCATAGCGACAAAGATCCCATTCATAAACATCGATATTAAAAATGAGATTATAAATATGCTCAGCAGTATCTCAATAAAAAACGTAATTACTCCTCCAAATAAAGACATATTTGATATTAAAGATGAGGGAGAGTTAATGAATAGCATTATATTTGATGTTATGGTGCTGCTGAAAAAAATCAGCACTATTGCAATTATAAATAAAATAAGTATTATAGACAGTACCAGTGATGGCAGTATTGCTTTAGGATTTGAAAGTATGTCATTAAAGCTATCGGAAAATAATTTAGGTATGTCCATTGAAACACTTATATTTAATCATTAATATTTAAAATACGCACTATTAATTGCATATGTTTAGGTATAGTAAGTAAAGTAAATAAATTAAGATGCTATGCCATTGTATTATATAAAATAATAAAAATAATAAAATAGGATAAAATAGGGATAGTATGAATTTAGATATAAAACAAGATAATGGACGTTTTTTTATAATTACAAACTCTGGTGAAGCAGAACTGTTATATGAATTAGATAAAAAAAATAAGATTATGAGCATATATCATACCTTTGTTCCTGATGCAGAAAGAGGAAAGGGCATTGCAGAAGCGCTTGCGCTTAAGGCCTTTGAATTAGCAAAAGAAACCAAGTTTTTAATAAGGCCGGATTGCGAGTATATACAACATTTTATTTTAAAACATAAAGAATTTGAAAAGATGATAACTTATGAAAAATAATGAGATATACAAATTTTCAAGAGAGTTCGAACAAAAAGATAAAAAGTTTCAAGTAGGTGAACTTTTAATCCATGGAAAGGAAATAGTGGTGGCTGCCGGACCATGTTCGGTTGAAAGCGAGGAACAGATGTTAGAAACAGCTAAAGGAGTTATGAGCGCAGGAGCAAGCGTCTTGAGAGGCGGAGCCTTTAAACCAAGAACCTCTCCATACTCATTTCAGGGCTTAGGAATAAAAGGACTGGAAATACTTGAAGGAGTAGGAAAGAAGTTCAATGCACCAATAGTAACTGAAATCATGAGTACAGAACTTATAGAACTTTACTCTAAAAAAGTTGATATTATACAAGTAGGGGCAAGAAATGCTCAGAATTTTGAGATGCTAAAAAGATTAGGTATGCAGAAAAGACCAATATTATTAAAAAATGGGTTAGGAACTACAGTAGATGAATGGCTTATGTCTTCAGAATATATTCTTTCAAATGGAAATGATAATGTAATACTCTGCTATAGGGGTGCAAGAGGTATAGAAAATGCTACGAGATTTTCAATGGATATCGGTGCTGTGGTGGTTGCTAAAAAGATTTCAAGATTTCCCATAGCTGTTGACCCGAGCCATGCTGCAGGAAAGAAGGAATTTGTGAAGGATTTTGCACTTGCCGCAATAGCTGCTGGAGCTGATATGCTTGAAATAGAGGTGCATAACAATCCTGAAAAGGCCCTTAGCGATAAAGAACAACAACTTAGCATAGAAGAGTTTGGAGAGCTCATGGATGATGCAAGAGTTGTAGCCCAAGCAATTGGAAGAAAAATAAGATGAAAATTACTATAAAAATATATTAAAGAACAAAAAATCTTTGCAGATTGTTCAATTATTTTCAAGAGTATATAGCTAGCCAATATTCATTATTGAACAGTATTGAATAAACATTTAAATAATTAATTGTCATTATTTAGTAAAAAGAGGATAAATAAATGAAGTTTCTATTTAAAATAATTAGACTTATTCTTCCAATCTTTGTGATTTTACTGCCTTTAACTAACGCAGTAATTGTACCGAGAAATATTCTATATTATCTTCCAATCACATTATATAATTATCAAAGTTCTGCGCTTCAGACAAATACCGCATTGCCCATAGGAACAACATCTAATGGAAATATTATAGGTTTCAATGCGTTGGAATATTCAAAATATGAAACATGCAATTTAAATAACGCAGAATTTTTTTATGCAAATGGAACGATTATTTATTCTTGGATGGAGGGTAATTATCTAAATGAACAAACCTCAAATACCATATGTAATAATGTTTTTTCAAAAAATGCTCTTGCTTCATCTGCAAACATTTTATATTGGATTAAAATAGGCAATAATGCACCATCATTTCTTCCAGCAGGCTCCCAATCAAATCCTACATCAAATACTATTTACATAGGCTGGGCAGGAAATGTAATATCTCCTGCAAATACATTATTAAATGGTCAAACTACTGGAGAGGCACCGGAATTATCTTGTAATAACCCATCCAACACTATTTCAGGTTGCTCATTTAATCAGTATGCGGAATATGATAATGGCAATCAAATATTTTCATTTTATGATAACTTTGCAGGCAGTACATTAAATAATAATCTATGGGGGAATTATATAGGCGCATCCCCAATAATCTCAAATTCATTAAAAATTACAGAAACAACGAACGGTGACTCTAGTGCAATACAAAGTAAATCAGAGTACTATGGTCCTAATTATGTATTTCAAACCGAAATAATAAACGGAACAGCTCAGACAGATGGCCATGATAGCGGTATCATATTATCAAGCAATACATTACAGAGCGGACAGGGATGGAGATTTGTTTGGGGCTCAAATTTTGTATTTGCAGGAATTCATGAATATCAAAATTTAGGCATTTTAAGTACTGAGGTTGTCTCAGCTTCAAATAATGTCCATACACCAAATATTGATGGCGGTAATACAGTATATCCCTTAACAATTTCTTCTGTTTGGCCTTCCGCAACGATATTCAATGCAACCTTTGATTATGGTGCAATTTCTCCAGCAACATCAAATTCTGATGTTCCTTCACCACAAAATGTATTCTTTGTTTTAGGAACAAATTGGGGAGGTAGCTCCTCTTCGTATTTTTCAATACAATGGGCAAGAACATTCCCAGTACCGCCAAATTACGAATATCCTAAAACTACATTTGGCTCAGTTTACAATCTAACTATTACTTCTCTTTCAGCAAGTAATGTTATTTTGGATGGCACACAATATCTAAATTTAACTGCAAAGTGGAATGTTGGCACTTCGCCATACACAATAAATTATATAATAAGTAATTCTATAACCGGTTCAATTTTAACATACCAACAATATACAGGTTTAACAAATACTTATAACTCCTTAATTCTTCAAATTCCTTCAGCATGGATTGGAAATTCATTACAGGCTAATGTTACACTGACAAATAGTGGATCGAATTCAATAACTACAAATAGCATACCACTATCTTTATCTTATGTGTATAACCCATTAAATAACTTACAATTTACAGTCTCAAATCAAATAATAAATATAGGACAGCAAGAAACACTAACGGCAGAGATCTCTGGAGGAGCTAACTCTATAACCTATGCAAATTTTGATGGCTCAACAAGTAATGTATTAACTCAGATAAATCATATGTATGGCGATACTAATGGAACTACATTTTCTGCTTGGATTTATCCAGAATCATCAGAATTAGCAGGATATGGTACGATTATATTTGGCTATCAAGGGTGGGTGTCTGATAACGACGGAATATTATATTATTACACAAACGAAAATGGCAACACAGGAGGAGGTACTTTACCTCAAAACAAATGGTCATTTATAACAGCAACAGTAACTACTGATGTAAATCCCGTAGTGACCCTTTATATAAATGGCAATAATGTAGCTTCAAGTACTTTTTCTGGAATTACAGGTTCTGGAGGATGTCAAAATGAAAATGAAACTATAGTTATAGGCAATTATAGTGGTACTTGTGGCGCATATGGAGCAACGGGACCATTTAATGGTTTGATTGCAAATGCACAAATTTATAATGAACTTCTTACACCCAGTAGTGTTAATGCTCTTTATGATGAAGGGATAACTGGTGCACCAATAACTTTCAATGGTTTACAAGGATGGTACCTATTAAATCAAAATGCGAATTTCAACGGTGCAAATGTTATAAATTATGCTTCGACACGGAGTTATGGAGTTCCGAACAAATTAGTATATTACACAACTTACAATGCATATAGTTATAATTTTACAGTATATAACTCATTAGGAGATATTGTATTACAGCAAAAATATAACTCACCAAACAACGCACAAGGTATCCCGATAACAAGCAACACCATTACATTTTCTACATCGTCATTTCAAACAGGCACATATACTGCCAATGTTGTAATAAAGGACAGCGCAACAACACAAATGATAGCTACAAATTCTTTAACATTCATAGTAACAAATTCTCCGACAGTTACTATCAATCCATCTTCAACAAATTCAATAGATCAAGGTCAGAGCGTTTCTTTCACATCTTCTGTTTCAGGTGGAACAAGCCCTTATACCTATCAGTGGTACAGTGGTGCAAGTTCAACGTGTACTAGTGATACTACAGCCTTAGGAACATTATCCACACAATATGTTTCACCATCAACTAACACATATTATTGTTTAAAAATTACAGATGCTAATTCAAAAGTAGGTTATTCGATACCTACTGAAATATTGGTAAATCCAACACCTACGGTTTCTATATTACCTTCAACCATACAAACAATAAATCAAGGTCAGAGCGTTTCTTTCACATCTTCTGTTTCAGGTGGAACAAGCCCTGATACCTATCAGTGGTACGAAGGCTCATCGCCAACCTGTACATCTGACACTGCGATTTCAGGCGCAACGTCAAATACATATCTTGCCACTCCATCTTCTTTAACATATTACTGTTTAAGTGTTACCGATTCATCAATTGACCCATACACAACAACATCACCAACAACAGAAATAATTGTTTCAAATGCACTTAGTTCAAATTCCTTGGATGGAAAATATGCATATGTAGAGTTTGATTTAAGTAATAAAGTTTCAATAATTAATACAACTACAAACACTATAACTAAAAATCTAACAAGTTTTTATAATCCATTATATCTTTTTATAGATCAAGGAGGCACACATCTTTTTGTAGGAAATGGCTATAACGTCAATATAACAAATACAGAAAACGGAACCGTTTATAAACAGATAAATTTTCAATCTGAAGGAATGGCATTTACCCCAGATGGAAAATATGCATACATAAGCAATGGTTATCAAGATATTAATTTGATGTCACTTTCAAATTACACCATAATTAAAAATCTATATTACCCAAATCTAGATCCTCAAGGTATGATAATTTCACCAAATGGAAGTGATTTGTATGTACTGTCTATCGTTAACAATTTAATTTATGTAATAAGTACAAAAAACAATTCAGTTATCAAAGAATTCTCATCTCCTCAAATTCAAAATCCTATTTCTATAGCAGAAACACCTGATGGAAAATACCTTTATATCACAATGCAATTTAAAAATAGAGTAGGAGTATTTTATGCAAACAACGGAACTTTTGTGAACAATATAGATATAGTAAACGCAACAGACATAGCTATATCACCAAATCAAAATGTTGCTTATGTAACGCAAAATCCAATTATTGGGGGAGGAAATTACCACTCTACAGCTATGGGTGGAATAGTAATACTAAACACTGCAAGCAACTTAGTTGTTGGAAATATAGTAATTCCAAATACGTTATCTGGACCGGAAGGTATAGTATTCGGAAATTATAGTAACATTTATCCTTCAATAACTCTTACACCTAGCAATACCATATTAGAATCTGGTCAGACAGAAGTTCTAACTGCAAGTATATCTGAAGGAATAGCCCCATATACTTACAATTTTCTTATTTACAATCCATCTGGAGTACAGGTATACAATGCCTTGTACTCGGGAATATCATCTCCAACAAATACGTTTATATTTCAGACTTCAGGTTCTGCAGGAATGTATACTGCAAATGTTATAATAACAGATTCAAAAAATAGAGTAATAAATTCCTCAACAGAATATGAACTGTATGCGCAGTTGGCAGCAAATCAAATAACTCCCTCAAATATAATAATAGATCAAGGCCAAAGTAAGAGACTTAATTCTAATGTTTATGGAGGCATACCGCCATATACCATAAATTGGTATGAAAGTTCATCAGGAAATCCATCGTGTAGTCCTGCAAATATAATTAATAACAATAATAATCCATATATTACTGTTAATCCATCAACATCTGCTTTTTATACTTATCAAGTAATAGATTCAAACCCAACAAGCAATGATATTTTGTGCTCATCTTCAGCAGAGATAGAGGTAAACCCAATTCTTTCAATAGGAAATATTATAATTAGTAATACTTCAGAAGTTATAAATAAAATGCAAGATATATCACTACATGTTTCTGGTGGAACTCCACCATACTCCTATCGTTTAGTATTATTTAATAATTCAGAAGTAAATGTATTATACCAAATTAACACTAACTCCTTAACATCAAATACATTTTCATTTGTTCAAAATGGAGCGTGGGGCATAGATAAATTCTCAATAGCTGCCGAGGTTTTTGATGCTACAAATGCAAGTGTTATCAATAATAGTTATTATAATACATATCCTAAATTAAGAATAAATTCGCTCTCAGCAAGTAATCAAATAATAATTCCTGGAAACACACAGGTGCTTTCAACAAACATAATTGGTGGAATCTCTCCATATACTTACAATTTCCTTGTTTATAATGCAATAGGATCATTAATGACAAATGACATAAGTACATCCAATACACTCTCATTTTCTATTTCTCCATCTAATATTTGGACAAGTGGATTTTATACAGCAAATGTTTTTGTTTCAGATTCAGCAAATCCAAATGATATTGTAAACTCTTCAACTAACTTTTTAATATGTCCTGGAGTTACCTTTAATGGAGGCATTTCGAATAAAACAGTAGATCTTAATCAAAAACAAAACGTAAGTATAACAGTATTAGGTTGCGATCCACCTTATACATATACATTCAATGCGTTTTCTCCAGGAGGTATTTTAAAATACCAAAAAATAATTTCAAATACAAATTCACTAAATGAGAGTGTTCTTCTTAATGCTAATGAAACCGGAATTTGGACGGTAAATGTAATTGTAGTAGATTCAGAGTCACCAGCAAAGTCATACTTTAATAGCTATACCTATAATGTTCTTTCAGATCCTTCAATAAGTTTAACACCAACAACACAAACAATAGATTCTGGGCAATCATTAACACTTACTGGAACAAGCACTGGAGGTGTAGCGCCTTATTCATATAAATGGTATACAAGTAATTCTCTAACTACGTTATGTACACCTTCAAATGAGATTCCGTATAATGCTCTTTCATTTATTTCAATTAAGCCATCTTCTTCTAGTAGTTATGCAGTTTCAATTACCGACAGTGCAACAACCACATATACCACCTGTTCATCATCGTCTTACATATCGGTAAATCCATCTTTAGCAGTGCCTTTAATAACTCCACAATTATCGCAATATGATTTGGGCAATAATGTAACTCTTACTGCATCTTGGTCTGGAGGTACTAAGCCGTATGCCATAAATTGGACATTATTTAAAGGATTCGGAAAAATAACAAATATACTAATAAACTCATATAACTCGAACTCTAATACAATTATCTTTCCTACAAATAATTTTATAGGGACTGGAACCTTTAATGAAAATATTTCAGTTTATGATGCTTCAAATCCAATATCTTATACAAATTCAACAAATGCAACGATAATAATAAATCAAGACCCTTCAATATCAATTACGGCTCAGAACACAATCAAGTATGGTTCTCAAATATACATAAACGCTCATATTTCTGGAGGATCGCCTCCTTTCAAAATAAATATTACATCAATAAACGGCAGTACAGTATATTCATTATCCAATATTTATTCGCGTTCTCCTGTTTTGGGACCAATATCACTTAACGCAGGAAGTTATACCTTCAATGCAATTGCCATTGACAGCGCTAACACACCTGTTGTTTTTGCTTCTAATTCAAATAGCATTGATGTTTTATCTAACTCAATTACTCAGACAACTACAACGCCCATAATAAATACAGGAGGATTGCCGCCTTCCAACAATTCAAGCACCACTACTACTTCATCAACAACTTCTACAATATCTTCCACTACTTCAACATTAACAACCACTATTTTAACAAGTGTTGTAACCACTACCACACTTCCAGTAAATATAACAAATCAGAGTAAAACAATTAACGGAACAGGAATCAAATTAAGCATTATTAATCCAAAAAATAATCATTTGACAGTATTCATAAATAATATAACTAATCAAATAAAAACACAACAATCTCTAAGCAAAATATCTGCATTTAATATAAGCTTAATAGGAAATATTTCAACATACAACGGACCGATAGCAAACCTGTCATTAAATTATCCTTGTGCGGTAAATACCTCTGATTTAGGCATTTACTTTTTAAGAAATAACACTTGGAATAAAATAAGCAATTATACAATAAATAAACAAGAATGCGCAATTTCGCTTTCAATATCACACAATGTTACAGTTGCGTTGTTTCTTAATGAAAACTTAAGCAATATAACGAATCCTAATGCAATACCAAAAGCTTCAAACACAATAAGCTATAGTATTCTAATTATGATTTTAATAATTATAATTATCTTACTTATAATTATTATATTAATTATAAGAAGGAGAAAACGCTCTTGGAGAAGTAAAAGGTAGTACCTTAGACGAATTTTTAATTAGAAAAAGGCTCTTTTTCCAATGAATAATGAATCAAGTTATGCGCCAGTCGGGATTTGAACCCGAGCGTCGAGCTTATTCCTAGACATTGGGAAGCTCGTATCCTACCAGGCTAGATGACTGGCGCATTGAAATTTTATTTTACTTTTCTTTTTCTGTTTTATCTTTTCCAATAAGTTTCTTGCCCAATTCTTCTCTTGCTTTCAGATCCAGCATTACCTTATCATACTCCTCTTTTTTAAGAACTCGTTCAAGTATATATTTTGAGTAATCTACAGATATTTGAGATAAAGAAAGCATTACAGACTGTAACTGATTTATTTTTATAACAATTTCATTCTCAGGCTTTAGTATTTCTATTCCGGCAGGAGCAAAGTTGAAAACTGCATTTATAAGTGCGCCTATGTCAGTAAAAAGAGTTGTTACAATGGCACTTGTTGAGTAGACATTGTCTAGTTTTATAGTCTCATCTATGCTACCAAAACAGTAAACAACACCGGCAGATTTTAGGAGTTTATTGTTTATTAGATCTGCCATGAGAGGTTGAAGCTCAGACTCATTAGGACTCTGCATATCAAAATAAAGCTTTGTCAAAACTCCACCTTTATGTATTACTTTTTCAGTTACCTCATTTACTTCAGATTTAGGCATAATATCACTTATTTTTTATTTTTATTTATATTTTCTAGTTTTTCTTTAAGAAATTTAATTGATGATTCCAAATCAAGCATCTGTTCCTCGCCAGTTGACATGTCTCTTAGCTTGAGTTTATTTGAGGTTCGTTCTATACTGCCAACTATTATAACATAAGGTATCTTAAGCGCATTTGCATAATCAAGTTGTTTGGTTATACCTCGTTCAAGAAGATTTATATCGGTAGATATATTGTTCTTTCTGAGAGCTATGCCTATTGAAATTGCATACTCCTGATTTTCTTTATTTATATATGCAATGTACGCCTTTGCATATGTTTTTGTTTTGTCCTTTTCCAATACTTGAAAAACTCTGTTTATACCTATGGAAGATCCTACTGCAGGTATATCTCTTTTAAGATATTTACTTATTAGCTTGTCATATCTACCTCCAGATGCTATAGAAGGCAAACGTTTGCCGTTTTCAATTAGTATAACTTCCCAAACTAAGCCGGTATAATACTCCATTCCCCTTGCTAATGAAAGATCTATTATTACCTCTTTATCTAAGCCATATTTTTTTAATAATGACAAAAGCGTTGTAATCTTTTCTATCTCTGCTTTAGACTCTCCAAGTATATTTTCCAGTTTTGAGAGTTTTTCAGCGTTTCCATAATCAGAGAGTATAAGATCTAAAAGTTCTGTTACTGTATTATCATCTACACCTTTTTGGATTATTTGTTTTTTTGTCTCTTCTTTGCCTATTTTTTGCAACTTATCTATTATTCTCATTATAGGTATGTGTAACTCGCCATTTATTCTTAGATGATCCATTATTGAACCTAAAAGCGCTCTGCTATTTATTAAAATTGAGGCAGATGTTACACCTATAGAACTTAATGCGGCCATAGTAGCTGAGATTAATTCAGCTTCAGCTGTTATGTCTGCGTTCCCAACTATGTCAATATCTGCTTGGACAAACTCTCTGTCTCGCATCTTTTGCGGTTCATCCATTCTCCAGACCGTACCTATTTGGTAGCGTTTGAATGGTAGTATGATGTCCTTATTCATTGAGATGTATCTTGCAAGAGGAACTGTAAGGTCATACCTTAGACCTTCAACCTTACCTTCTATTACATAAATCTCCTTCTCATTCTCGTCACCATACGCCTTTGAGGTCAGTGTATCTAAAAGCTCAAGCGCTGGAGTTTCTAAAGGATAAAAGCCATACAATCGGTATATGTGCTCAATCTTCTTCTTTATGGCTTTTAGCATTATTGCCTCTTCTGGTTTAAAGTCAGAGGTTCCTCTTGGCAAAGATATGGCCATTATATCAATCTACATATTCTTTTCAAGCCATTTTTTGAAAGATTCTTTAGGTAAAGCACCTACAGAGGTAGCCTTTACATGGCCGTTTACAAATAAAAGTACGGTCGGTATGCTCATTATATTGAACTTACCAGCCGTTTCTTGATTATCGTCAGTATTTAACTTTGCAAACTTTACCTTTCCAGTAAACTCCTTCTCTGTTTCTTCAATTATAGGTGAGAATATTCTGCATGGTCCACACCAAGGAGCCCAGAAATCAACAACAACGGGCACCTTTGATTTTTCAACTTCTTGTTCAAAATTCTTATCAGTTAGGTCTAACATTTTAACACCATATATAATTTTGTTTTTTTGTTTATTTATAGCTTTCTGAAAAAGACGGTAGGTAAGTACATTCATATATTTTTGAAAAGAGTTAAATATTTTATTAATAACATAATAGTATGTGATGAGCTTAATACTTCTGATTAAATGTGATGAAGATCTTGAGTACTGATTTAATGGCTAAGATACCTAAAAACTCTATAAAAAAACTTGTTAAAAATTACTTTGGAGCAAGTATAACCGAGGATGGGGCAGATGAGCTTGCCCAGATACTTGAAAAAAAAGCTAATGATATATCGAAGTTTGCGGTTAGCAATGCAAAGCTAAAAGGAAGAGATAAAGTTACAAGGGAAGATATTAAAAAATACATATTAAATGGTTCTGATGAGTAAGCTCACAATTTATAAAAAATCTGAAGGCAGATACATAACAGAACAGTATGAAAAGGATAACGATAAAATAATAACTATTTTTGAAAGGATAAATAATGGCGTAGTCATAAGCAATATTTCGTACGAAAACGGAGTTATTTCCCAAAAATACCTCAAGAACAGCACAATTCCAGATAGTTTTATTAATGAGTTACATAGGGAGTTTTCTGTAACTGAAAAAAAAGATGCTCAAAAAACCACTATTGGAAAAAAATGTGACTCTTGTAGCGGAGCATTATATAGAGAGTTAGAAGCAGTAGACACATGGAATATAAAAGAGATTCCAGTAGTGCCTATATTTAGATGCGACTCTTGCGGAAAACGATTTTATTCTATGACAAAATCTTATCTTGAATCCCTTGTAAATGAGAACAAAGAGTTGTTTGAAGAGGTAGACCTTTTGGAAATGGAAAAAAATAAAGAGGAGTTCATTAAAACATTAAATGAGTATATAATAAGAATTTTTGCGTCTAAAAAGATAAGTAGAATTTAGTATATGTGATGGTATGGTCAAGATATCAGAGTTTTATGGAAAAAAGATAATATCCACAGAAGGCAGGATAATAGGAGAGGTAAAGGGTTTAATGCTTAATTTTGAAGATGGAGCAGTATCACATCTTTTAATCTCAGACCCTGAAAAGCTGCTAAGAAGCGCTGATCCTAGAAATGAGCTAAGAACAGGAAGCGTTGCTTATAAAAGAGTAAAAAGTGTATCTGAGAATATAGTTGCTGGAAAGTAAAGAGTCGTTTATTTTTATACCAAACTCCACTCATTTTTGGTAATAGGTAGTAGATAATATGTATATTCACTACTATCGATTACTATTTTTAGAGATACAATAAATTAGAAAAATAAAACAAACCTTTAATCAGTACTTACTTCCTTAGCCAAAGAGGATCTTTTCTTTACAAGAACTCTGTAGCCACAGTAAGGACATCTTATTGTATTTTTTTCTAATGCTTTAAGTTCTTTTCCGCAATGCATGCAAACATATGCCATTTAATCACTTTTTAATAGTTTTTAGCCACTTTGTCAACTCTTTATGAAGAGCGGACTTTGAGGTATCTATGACCCTAATATTCATCGATGTTTTGTATTCTTCTTCACTTAAGGAAAGTACAGGCGAGTACTTATCATCTCTAGCAAAATGTATCTCCAGCCAGTGAACCTTTCCATTTAAATAATCCTTTACAACCTCTTCACTCATAGGAAGAGATGAAAAACTAAATAGCACTCCGTTGCACCAGTATAACGGCATCGTCCCTGCAGGAGTGACCCTTTCGCGTAAAAGATCCTCTTTCTCTACCTCTACCGTTTCATGCACAACAAGCTCGGTTATTGGTGAGAAGGTTATTTTTACCATTAGCTCATCTAACTTCTGGTAAGAACCTTTGTTGCGGTTTCACCGCTTGAGGTCTTCATTGTGTATGCGCCTCCCGCATATGTAGCGTTGCAGTACTTGCATTTCCATATGCCGACATTTATTCTTTTTACAGCTTCCTTCCCGCAAACGTCGCATTTGTACTTTGTGTTTTTTTGTTTTATTACCGAGGCTTCTCTTTTTCTTAAGTTTACTCCGTATCTTATACTTTTATTTGCCACTCAATCACCTTGTGTTTTTTTCAATATATCTCTAAGTTCCTTTGACTTTTCAAAGGAAATATCTATAAACTCGTCAATATCAGAGCTCTTCAATGAGCCGCCTAGACCTTTTTGCATGGCCCTTATAACATCAGAATCTGTAGCTATTGTTATTCTTGCATCTGCTAATGACTCCTCGTTTGCTGTGGGATCCAAAAGCCTTCCTCCAGGAACCTTTACAAACGTACAGGAAGTTACAATATTCTTTGTAAATAGCTTTTCAGAGCTTTCCCTTATAACAGCATTGTTTTCATATTTAGGCATTCTGCAGGTCAGAAGAGCTGCCATTGAAGCTAATGTACCAGCATCGAAAATATTCCCATCGTTGTTAAGAACATATAGATCTATAAAAACGCTCCATACCTTACCTTCCTCTATAAAGAGTTTTGAGGTATCTAAAACGCCTGCTGCTCGTATGCCTCTATCAACCACACGTGCAAACTCCACTCCTAAAGGAGTAGGAGGCCCTATATCATAATTGTCATCTGCCATTGGCAAAAGTTCAGCTGAGGTGGTTATATTGCCGTCCTCCGGCGTATCACGCATTGGTTCAGAAACATCGATTTTTATTCCGGCAAGCACCTTTGTATTTCCAAGCTCAACTATTGCAGAACCTTCTGCGTTTGGTATCTCATTTGTTTTTATTGAGATCTTTCTGAAAGAAAAATGAGCTCTGTTGTCATCTCTGAGCCCTTTTGAAATCCTTCCTTTTAAATACTCATTAGTTATTATTTGCATAGTATCACTTTTTGTATTTTTCATCTATAGCTTCATAACGTTTTAGCAACGCTTCTCTTTGTAGTTTTGAGATTTTCTTGCCTGATTCAAATATAAGAGACATGGCTTCTGAGTACTGTTTTTTTGTAAGTGAACCATCCATCTGCAGCAGTACTACCTCATTGCTCCTTGGAAGTACAGCAACTGGCATATCGGCATCAGAGTAATTATCTTCCACTTTGTTAAGATCAAGAATAACTGTCTCGCCGACCTTTCCTGCAGAAACTGAATAAGGCATATCTCTCATAGGTATTCCGGATGTTGCAAGTGCTACCGCAGCGCAGGTAATTCCTGCTGCTCGTGTACCGCCGTCACTTTGAAGAACCTCTACATATATGCTTATCTCTGTTCCTGGAAATTGATCAAGAAGTATAACATTTTCGAATACCTCTCCTGTAACCTTTGAAATCTCAATTGCACGCCTATTCATTCCGCTTCTTCCATGCTCTTCACTTGAAGAGAAAGGTGCCATCATATATCTGCACTTTATGACCGCTTTGTTTGGATTTGCCGTATGTCTTGGCAACGCTTCGTTAGGACCATGTATTGCTGCAATTATTTTGTTGTTTCCCCACTCTATGTATGCGGAACCTTGCGCATTCTTAACTACATTGGTAAGTATTTTTATATCTCTTAAGTCTCCAGGAAGCCTTCCGTCAAGACGCTTTCCATCCTTTATTAACTCCATATTTCCTTTCATTATATCATCTCTTCTTCTACTTTTTCATCTGTTTTCTGTTCTGATGTTTGTGGCGCTTCTTTAAAGCTGCCTTTAGCTTTTGAATTGACCAGTTTTCCTATCCTTTCTGTTAGACCAGAAGTATGGGCTTCATTGCATACAACCTCTATAGATTCTATTGCAAGGTCTATATCTCCATCATTTAGCCATATCATCCCATTAAGGCCTATTATTATTCTTGTGCCTGTCCCATCGCTTATTTGCCTTATCATGGTGTTGTTCTTTCCAAGCAATCGATTTACCTTTGAGGGTTTTATCTTTATTATCTTTCCTCCGCGAAGAACTCTTGGCCTTGTTAAGATAACTGTTCCCGTCTTATCAAGCTCTTTTACAGATGCCTCTATAAAGTCACCAGTTGCAACATTACCTTCTGAGTACTTCGAGATTATTAAGCCTTTATAAGGGGCATTTAAAATAACCGTTTCGGTGTTTAGTTTTGATTCCTCTATTATACCGATAACTTGATCATCGCGATTAGGATACCACAGCCCTTCAAGAGGTACTAGGCTCTTCTTTTCGTCATCGTACAGACCTAGCACCGTTGAGTAGGTTTTGTTGTTTTCCACTATAGAATCTAAAATTCTAAGCGGCTTATCATCTATTTGTTCTCCCGGAATTACTATTCTTCTCATTTATTACGCCTCTATTTTTATTTCTACTTCGCCTTTTGTAAGAGAGTTCAATTTATCGAATGCTTCGTCTCTGAGTCCCGCAGGAAACTCCAATGTTGCTTTTAAAGAGCCATTTGAAAGCCATTCTTCCGACTTCATACCATAATGCTTTAATGTTCCAAAACATCTATTTGCGTATGCTGCCGGTATCTGCACCTCTAACTTGACAGTTGCGAATTTTATTGGTAATTTAACATCTATTTTTTTAAGAACCATTTCTACCTGATCGTTTGCGTTTCTGAAAGGATCTACGTTTACCTTTGCCTCTTCCATTGCCGTTTCTATCCTTTGCGGTGTGTGTGGTGCCTTTGTTCTTGGATCTATAGAATTGGTTGCTATTATATTAATTATTTGTTTTCTTTTTTCCTCTATTAATTTGCTTCTTTGTTCGGTGGTTATAGGAACTTGTCCTTTTTTCAGTATTATGTCAGCTACTTGAGATACGTCAAGGGTATTGAAGATTTTTTTGACCTTATCCTGACTTTGGCGTTCTCCTTTATTAGCATCCTTGAATATCTCTTCCGCCTGAAGAACTTTCATTGGGTCCTTAATCTTCCCAGTTATATAGT
>JAJZLO010000017.1 GCA_021803405.1 Microcaldota archaeon
CATACGTATTTATAAAGAATATGTTACTTAGCATGTAGGTCCTGTAACCTAAATCTGAGCTTGGATGCAGTTTTAATTTTACATTTTTCTTTTCTTCTGGTATCCCAGCTACAGTTACTTTTAATGGTTTTTCGACGTAAAATAATCTTTTTGAGGTAGTATCTATTAATTTTTTATTTTCACTTAATAGCATGTTTATGTCAACTTTGCTTTCAGACTTACTCATTCCAAAACGCATAGAGAACTCTTTTATGGCATTAGGAGTTATGCCTCTTCTTCTTAACCCAGAAATTGTAACGAGCCTTGGATCATCGTACCCCCAAAGCACTCCTTGTTTTATGAGTTCATTTATCTTTCTTTTAGAGGTTAAATTGTCCTTTATTTTAAGCCGAGAGATGCTATGTATTCTTGGTTTTTGCATATTTAATGAAGTTAGTATGTAAAAATAAAGTTCATCAAGCAGCTCAAACTCTTTGCTCCTTATTACATCGGTAACGCCTTTTATCGAGTCTATAATTGGAGTATTAAATGCATAAGTTGGCCATACCGTGTACTTTGTACCTTGACGATAATGCTCCTTTGTCTTTATTCTGAAAAGAGTTGGATCACGCATCGCGGTATTGAGAGCTTTTAGATCATTATTTAGCCTTATTATAATATCATCTTCTACTGTATTATTTAGCATAGCCCTCCAAAGCTCCATATTTTCATGTATCTCTTGCCTTTTGTGTTTGCACCCTATGCCAGATATTCTGCTTTTTTTAACCTCGTCTGGAGAGCAAGAACACGCGTATGCCTTGTTTTGTGAAATTAATTTTTCTGCCTGACCGTATATAAATTCTATATTATCACTGGCATAGTATTCCATATCATACTCTATTCCAAGCCACTCTAAGTCATATTTAATCGCATCGACAAATTCCTGACGCTCGGTGTCTGGATTAGTGTCATCAAAGTATAAGGCCAACTTACCATCGTATATTTTTGTAAACTCCTTTTCGGTAAATGAAGCCTTCGCATGTCCGATTTGCATATAGCCATTAGGCTCTGGAGGAAAACGAGTCATGAACTTTCCCACAACTGCGCCGTCCAAAAAAAAGTGCGGTTTTGCAGTTCGCTCAAAACGTTCTTTTTCTTCTGATTTAAAAGCCTCGGAAAAACTCTCTGCTTCCGAGGTTATTTCCTCTTTGCTCATGAGGTTTACTTCTTTTACCTCTTTTTCTATATATGTAGATAATGCAGTTATATTTTGCTTAAGCTCTGGATGTTTGGATAGAACTTTATTCAATGCGCTTTCTTTCCTAGCCTTTCCATAATCGATTGCATTTTTAATAACTATCTTCCTAATTTCCTGTTGCTGTTTTTCATTGAACATCTATACACCTTTGCGAGTAACGCTAAGCTGATATACAGTCCCATTCGAGTATACCAGTGCAGCTACAGTCACAGGCACAAATAGTGAATTAGAAGGTATTGTAACATTAAGGTATATTGTTCTTGTTATATTAGGTATAGATATTGGAACCTTTTGCGACGATGTTCCACTTTTTACCGTGAAGTTAACATATGAAGGGATGAGCAGCTGTGCAGTAGCGTTGAAGTTAAGACATGATACTTCATTAACCTTGATATTTTTTGATAAAAAGTTATATAAGGAAATTGGTGCGAAACTTCCTAAATCTATATAAAACTGCCTTTGTGATTGATAAAATGTAGATACTGAGTTGTTTGATTCTAGAGTTGTCAATATAGAGGTTATATTTGATGCTGTGGCATTGTATAAAGTTAAATTTTTGCAGGTTAGATATATGTTTGCAGTTCCTGTGTAGTTTTCTATTAAAGCATTTGTTACTGATGTTAAATATATAGTCTGAGCAGAAGGAGAGCTTGCGGTGGTATTTGTATTTGTGCTGCTTGGTGTATTATTTAGATTTGCAAATACAGCATATGAAGAGATGAACAGAACGCCTATGAAAAGGGAGAATATTACTTCGAGCTTTTTTTTGTTTTCCATTTTATCACGCAAACCTTTTAATAATAAACTATATAATATATATATTAAATTAAAAGGCTTTCGAAACATATTTGTTTTGCATTGTTTTTATATTTTACGCTTAAGTTGATTTTATGGCTTTCAGAGATGGAGAATTTGTAAAGATAGAGTACAGCATATGGAGAGGTTCTGACAACTTGCTTGTTATGACTACAGAGAAGAAACTTGCTGAAGAAAACAAGATATACGATAAGGAGTTTAAATACGAGCCTAGACTTGTCATAATAGGAAAGGACAACATGATAAAGGGCGTTGTCAAGGCATTAAAGGAGATGAATGTAGGAGAAAAGAAAAAACTAGAGATAGCACCAGAAGATGCTTTTGGAGAAAGAATGCAAGAGCTTATAAAAGTGCTTCCAGTTTCTGATTTTAGGAAAAGAGATATGGATCCTATCCCAGGAATGCAGGTCGAGATAGACGGAGCAATAGCCATGATAAGGAGCGTGAACTCAGGTAGAGTTATGGTCGATGCTAATCATCCGCTTGCTGGAGAAAAGATCTCCTGTGAAGTGAAGGTTCTTGAAAAGATAGAGAACGCCAATGAAAAAGCAAAGATAATCCTTGAACAGTATGGTTTAACTCCTGAAAAGATAAATACTAAAGATAAAACATTATCTATCACCTTTAATTCTTCTGTAACAAAAGATGGCAAGTACTTTGTAGATAAATCTTCTGCAATAGATGTCATACTTGGAAACATCAATGATTTCGAAAAGGTAATTGTTGAAGAAGAGTACAAAAAACAAGAAGGCAAAAAAGATAAAGAACAGTAAAACAAATAACATACAATTTTATTATCGGTATGCTTCGGTGGATTAATGTTGCCAAAGCAATATTCTTTTTATTATTAGTTGCTTTTTTATTTAATATTTATTTATAGTTTATTTATATTTACTTAGTAACTTAGTTACAAGAAAAAATACAACTTAAAAACAATAGATATTTACACATGCAGTAAAGGTATGAATTAGCATTAATCGTTTATGTTTAATGCATAGGTTCCATTTACAGTAAAGCCTAATTTTTTTGCTAGCTCTGACTTTTCAGCATTTAATATAACTATGTAGCCATTCCACTTACTGGTAAGATTGCTCTGATTGCAAATAGGGCATTTCTCTCCTTGAGAGATTATAATCTTGCAGTTTCGACACGCTTTTTCCATAGAATCACTTCTTTGCTGCCTGAGGTTTGGCGTGTTGTGATTTGCCTTTTGTTTCTTTGACCTTTTTATCTTTTGAACCAGAGTCCTTTAACCATTCATACTTTCCAAGACCATCTGGCCTCATTGTAAGAGCTATTTTAGTATCTTTTATATTATTCTTTAAGCTTATGGTTGAAACTTTAGCGTACACTATATCGCCTTTTTTAAGGCTTTTTCCTGTATTCCTTGAAACAAATGAACCTGATTTTCTATCGTAATTTATGAAGTCGTTTGTTATTTGTGACATATGCACAAGACCATCTATTGGACCAAGTCTTACAAAACAGCCAAAATCTACAAGCTCCGATACCTCTCCTGTAACAACCTCACCAACCTCAAGATTAAATGAAAGTATATCAAACGATACGTTGTGATGTGTTGATGGATCTCCTGGAAGTATAAAGCCATCACTTATTTCACGCACATCAAAAAGAGCCAGAATTATGCCTAACTGTTTGTCTATTGTTCGCTCATATCTTGCACGCAGTATTGACATTGCAGCTTTTGATATATCCTCGCCGAAGCGGCTTGGAGGTATGCTTATTGTATCTTTTATAGTATGTACATAATACAAAATCTCACCTAAGGGTTGAAAATTCAATTAGTATTGAGCAGTAAATTAATTTAAGCTTATCGTTATCTTAGAGTTCCTGTTTTTGTAACGCTTAATGTGCGTATTCCCATATCTCTTAGCTTTTTTTTAAGTTTTATATCATTTGTGCACACTGTATATTTTTTCCTTTTAGATAGTTCAAATATCCATTTATCAACGTAAATATTTGATTCTTCTACTCTTATTTTATGTTTTTTTATAGAGTTTATGGCTACAACGGCAAACGGCTTTAGCTTAGTTTTAGATGCTGCAAACTTCTCAAGCTCTAATATTACACCCTTTGATATTATTGGATAGTACTCGTTAGCGCTTTCTATCTCATCTAGGATATCACTGCCATTTGCCAGTGAGAAAAGTATTGAACTGGTGTCTATTATTAACTCTTCTTTTTCCATGCAATCTTCTTTTCTATGCAAAAATATTTATAACAGGATATATTAAAAAGCTATTGGCTTGTTTGTTTTGGCGCTATTATGGAACTCGATATGTATGCAGAGGAATTGATTCAAAGCTATGAACACCCTTTACATAAAGGTATTATAGAAAATCCGACTTTAGAAAGGCATGAAGAAAATATATCATGCGGAGACAAAATAACCGTTTATATGAAATTAGAAAATGATAAGGTAGTTGATATAAAATTCAACGGATTAGGATGCGTAATATCAATGGGCTCTGCTGATATATTAATTGAGGAACTAAAAGGCAAAAAAATAAAAGATATAGAAAAACTAAACAAAGAGGATCTACTTAAAATAATAGGCATAGATCCAGGGCCAGTTAGGATGCACTGCGCAACATTGTCTTTGAGAGCCATTAAAAAATCGATTTTTGAATATTATAAAAAAGAACCGGATAATGAGACAAAAGAGCTATGATTTAGGTATTAATTTTACCTCTATTCTTTTCCTGTGGCTACCTAAATTTTTAAATCCAGAAAGAACCATATCCCCTATTTCATTTGTATTGCGAACATGTGTTCCGCCGTCAATTTGTGCATCAAGACCACATATCTCTACAATCCTTATATTTTCAAGAGATTTTAATATAGATAAACCAGGCATTGTTCTTACCAAATCTGGCATTTTTTCTGCTTCTTCCCTTGATATAAAATATGATTTTACCTCATACGCTTTTTTATTTTCAAGATTTGTTCTTTGAATTATCTTTTCTGCAGTTTCTCTATTTAAAGAAGGTAAATCAAAATCTATATGTGACCTATCCGGATATATTATTCCGCCTGTTATCTTGCCGGAATACTCTTTATATATAATAGCATCAAGCACATGAAAAAAAGTGTGATATTTCATAAGAGCGTATCTTCGCTCCCAATCTATAACTCCGATTATTTTTGTACCTTTTTCTATAACCGCTCCTTGCTCTGGAATATGAAATATATTTTCTGATTCTTTTTCTTTCTTAACGTCAAGTATATTTATTTTTTTATCTGCGTATGTTATTTCCCCAATGTCATTTGATTGGCCGCCACCGGTAGGATAAAATGCCGTTTTGTCTAGAAGTATGCCTTTTTCATTATAATCTATTACAGTAGCTTCAAATTTAGTCAGATATGAATCTTTCCAGAAAAGTTTTTCGGTCATAAAAATATCTCAGAAGACTTTTTTCATCACAAATCAGAAATACCTCGTCTCATCATTAATTATATTTGTAATTAAGGTTTATTAATCCTTTCTGAAAAAATTTCGAAATGGCTATTTTGAAACAAATTTTTTAATTATTGAACTTAAAAAATAATTTATATCGCTCCCCTTAACCTTAGAGCTTCTCTGCTCAGTCCATTTTACTGGAAGCTCATACGGGACTATTCCAAGTTTTTGAGACCGAAGTATTATCTCTGTATCGAAGAACCAATGGTCATCTTTAATTTTTTTTGCCTCTTTTTTTATAAAGTCACAAGACCAAAACTTAAAACCGCATTGATGATCATGAACCTTAGATAAAAAAATGATATTAATCATATAATTGTATACCTTGCTAGCTACAAGCCTTTTTATTCTTCTGTGCGTAACTGACGCTTTTACATATCTAGATCCAGTAACCATCGTATTTCCATTTTCTACAAGTGATACGGCCTTTGGAAGATACCTTATAGGGACTGCCAAATCTATGTCCATGTAACCAATAACATTTCCTTTTGCAATCTTTATCGCATTTCTTATTGCCTTGCCACGACCAAGTTTATTATCTGAGGTGATTAATTTTACGTTTGAAAGAACAGACAACTTATTCGCAATGAGCCGTGTTCCATCTGTCGAACCATCCTCTGCTAGTATTATTTCTGAGTTTCCAAGAGCCATAACACATTTGTATATCTTATCAAAATTCTTTTTAAGATTCTTTTCTTCGTTGTACAATGGTAATATCAATGTAAGTCGCATACGGATTATTCTCAATTAATTTAATGAAGATATTAAAATCCAAAAATTAATAAAGGTTAATACATATAATAATTAGGGGAAATTAATGGGAGGGTAGTATGGCTAGATTGTTGTTAAAAACGCCCATAGACAATAGTAGTATGCCTTTAAATGAAAAAGGCCCCTGTAAAGATAAAATTGTTGAAATGACTAATAAAAATACTGAAAGAAATCTTAATAGATTTAAAATGGCTTTAGCTGCAGGAGCAATTACGGCAGGAATAACCATTGGATTATCCAATACAAAAGTAGATGCAAATACAGTAGTGCCATTGCCAACTATAAATTTTTTGCAGATAAAACAAAATAACAACAATATAAAAATTGGTGGAAGAAGCTTCATTAAATATAATGGTAATTTAATCATTCAAGGAAATGGAAGCATAAAAAGTCCATACATAATTAAAGAGCCCGAGATTAATTTGATTGGAAATTTAAACAACGGACAAATAAATAACAATGCGATACTTTCACAGAGCCTGGAACTATTTAGAGAGAATGAATTAAATAAAGGATTTTTAAATAATGTTTTAAACGACTACAAAGGCTTAGGATACTATACATTTAATGTATGTATAGGTGGGGGGAGCATTGGTACAATACAGCTTTCAAATGAAGTAATTGGACTTGAGTCTTCGAAACCGTTGACATGGATAGATTTTTTAACAGATGCAAACACGTTGTACTCGTTTAGAAAAACTACCAAGAATTTTGTAGAAGATTCTATAAAAAGATGGGATTATAAAACTGGATTTTTTGAAGAAAAAAATGGAAAACAGGTATTTTTTAACTTGAACGACTTAGAGGACAAAGGTGCCTTCCAGATAATAAATAATTGCAAATTTATATATCAATTAAATACCTGTCCAGGAATGGGGGATGGAACTAAAGAATTCCCATTTGAGATAAGTAAGAAAAATATAATATGGAGAGGCGAGGGGCATTATGCTTTTAAGCAGGAAAGAATATACACTCCAAGGGGCAACTTGATTGATACAAAAGGATTGTGGAGCCCAGAATCAAAAGAGATAATAAAATCCTTAGAAGAACTTAATAAGTATTATTTTGCAGTATATGGAATGCAGCTTAGGGGATTTAGTAAACCAGAAAACGAAAGTGGCATACGATATTTTGCAAAGGATATACACGGAAAGGAATTTATTTTGAAGGTTATTTTTACAGGAGAGGTATATAATAAAAAAGTAGTAGCAGGAGATATAGAACAGCCATTTACTGGAAAGTATAAATTTAAAGGTAGATACATGATAGGAGGGATTATAACTCCTATAGCAAACTCACTAGAAGAATATAAAGAGTATCGCAGAATAATCTCGTCTAGCCCAGAACTATTGCCAAAGGGAAGAGTATTGATTCCAGTAAATATGCCAAAAACACAACTTTCTTATTGGGGATATAAGAATATGAGTAAATTAACACCACAACAAAAATTGGAGCTTATACACGAAACAAATCATGCACCGCCTTCAGTGATATATAATGAAAACCCAGTATTACAAGGAATGAGAAGAGGCTCCTCTATAGCTCCTAGAAAGGAGTATAAGTTTAATAAGATCATAAATGGAAAGAAGTTTGATTTTATACATTTAGGATATGATGCTATAAGAAATGGCAGTTTTAAAAGACCGTTTATAGCACAGCAAGGCCCAAGAGGAGTAGGGTATTATCAAATATATGGAACCGACCTCATGACTGCAGAGCCAATAGATGGAATGAAAATACCTGCATATCTTAAAGCTCTAGGGAAAGCTATAGGGACCAATTTTAATTTTACCGAATATAATAACGTATTTGGAGCAACGTATAATACTACTTCAATAAATGGTTATTTGGTAAGAGAGTATTATGGAAATAAGACCTTTGGTTTTGGTACAATAACCCAGCCATATTTGCTATTTAAAGATAAAGTTTTTGGATTTCAAGATGGCGTACCTTCATTTTTTATAATTGGAGATTTAAATAAAATAAACTATGAAAATCTAAATCCAATAAGCAATGTTAAAGAGTTAGATAGATTTTATTTTGCAGTTACAGGTAAGCATTTATCAAATACATTTAGAATAGGCTCAAAAATATATAATTTAAAAAATAAAAACTAAGACTTTAAAAAGTGGAGATTTAAAACTTGAAAAATAAATTTAGCTGTAGTTAATGCTTAGATTAAGTGGACCGGAATAAGAAAACGTAGGCAGTAAAATAGTTATATTGAAGAGATAAACATTTGATTGATTGGATAGTTTTGAAGGTGAAACTGAAAGTACCTTAAAACCATTTGTGCTTGTGGATACTGTAAAATTAGTATAATTGCCTTGCTTTAACGTAGTTAAGCGATATATATAAGTGGTATTTATTTTTGATGAGAAATTTTCATTTTCATTTATATAATAAGTAGCATAATTTGGCCTAAATGCCTGTTTTACAGTATGTGTTTTCGTTACATTAATATCATTTATTATAGAGTTATTGACCACAGATTTACTGAGACTTTTATCATGAATGACAAGATAGATATTACTAACATTAACATATCCTGAAGTAGTGTTTGAAAATGTTTTATTCGAAATAGTACTAACATATGAAGTAGGAATTGACTGAATGGTGTTTTGATTATAATAAAATAATAAAACTATCGCTATTAAAATTATAATGATTCCAATAATTAAATATTTAAAGTTCATAAACTACACCGGAGATATATCTCTAGTTATGGTTCCCATATTACCGCATGAAAGTAAACCACTATCATATGTATACCAAGGCCCAGACTGGCCAGGTTGACCATAATAGCCAAATGCGGCAAGATAAGGCATTATTTGATTTGCCACAAGTGTCAATGAAGGAGTATTTGTACCACACTCAATATCAGTTGGACCATATGCAGTACCGGTATAACTACTAGATAAAGGAGTGACATTTGTATGTCCAATATAGTAGGAATTGGAAAATGCAGGATTTTCATTTATATACCAAACACCATCGATGCCAAAAGATGGACATGACGGCTGTGCATATGCCTTGAAACTTGTACCTTCTGGAGCCCAACCAGTTTGATATGTATCTAGTAAAGGATCAGTTACAGGAGGAGTAGGATTATCGTATACAGTATTATTACACTGTGGAGAAGCAAGATTTGATAAGACATAATAATTAACATAAATCGTAGAACCCCATCTTGCAGTTTCAGTAATATTATTTTCAAGTGGTTTTGTAGTGAACTGTGGATTTGGACCGCTATATGAATTAGTTCCTTGACCAGACCAACCTAAAAATGGTATTGCTTCATCACCATTTGAACACCATGAATAATCACTTGTAATAAAATTTGTATAAGTAGGTACTACTTCTTGATAGGTATAATTAGATCCGTTAGGACCAGGCATAGTTACGTTTTGATATGTATCAACCTCAGTATAAGCTATTGTGTTGGGAGGTGCATTAGACGGAAGATTGTTTAATAGAACTCCAGGATTTAAACTTCCGCCTCCGGTGAATGGAAGTGCATATCCTGAATATTTATCCAAATTGGTTTCAAGATAAGTGCCATTCTTTGGAAAACCACAGCTCCACCCATGAGGCGTAGTATTTATGTAAGTAATATATGGATTTGTTCTGCTCCAAACTGTAGATGCTATTTGATTAGGAGGTATAGTAACATACGCTTTATATGGAACATTTGCAACTACACCATTAGTGTATAGAATTGTTCCGGTTGAGCTCGATACAGAACCGCTAAATGGAGTTTTTCCTGGAGATGCCGAGTCACATAATACATTTCCTCCGGCATCGGTATAAAGAGCTTGTATACTTTCCGTAAGATTTGAACCGGCATTAATACCATAAATACCATCTGGAACAATAGTACATAACGAACCTAATGCACCTGCAGTTTGCTCTGCTTGAAAACCATCTTGAGCATCTTGAGTTGCATTACCGGTTGTGCCTCCATTAATAGTATATCCACTTGCTATCACAGACTGACCGGGAGGAGCAGAGACAGCTGTTATTTCCATTCTATTTCCTCCAGAGGTAGGGAAGAAATCTGTAGCCACAGTATATACAATCAAGATGCTATTATAAGTATTATTATTAAGAGTCGTAGTTGTTGATGGCGGGGTTGTGGTACTCGATATATAAGTAGTTACGCCGCCAGTTCCAATTACAGTTGTTGTGCTATACCTAGGTAATATAGTGGTGGTACTTTCTTGCTGAGTTACCGTGGTAGTACTTTCTTGTTGAGTTGTGGTTGTAGTGCTTTCTTGTCCGATTACTGTAGTAGTACTGCCAGAACCTGGACCTCCACCAGGAGGAGTTATTATTGGAGGGCCTCCGCCAGGAGGTATTGTAATTATACTTTCTTGTAGAAGAGTGTTTATAGGATATGCAAAACTAACAGATGAACCAGCAGTAGAAAGTTTTTGGAGAGTAGCGGTATTTTGATTGTTGCAATTTACAGAAAAACATTCAGAGTAATTGAAAAAGAACTGAGGCTCTAATTGCTGCCCAAACTGTGGCGATATACCGTTTATATATGCTACGCAAGTTATTGCAGAACCTGGATTTGCTGTTGAAGGAGTACATAGCCCAGGAGCATATGCAGCTGTTGATAGTAGTTTTACATAAAAAGTATTGCTCTGTGCAAAATAAACAGTTTTTCCAAGATCATTTGTAAATGTTGCTATCACTGTAGAACCTATTGAGTTAGTTCCTACAATAAGCTGATAACATGGAAAACCACTAGAGATATAACAATAGGAAGGGCTGTATGTCGTAGCGGAAGGTTTACTTGATAATAAAAAAAATAGTAATATTACAAGCATCATTAATATAAGTGCCCACGAGTACACACTTAAATACTCTAAAGCTGATTGGGCTTTGGTATTTTTTAAGTAATCCATAATTATTATTCATATCATAAAGCTTAAATAATTACGTATTTAACTTCAAAATAACTTAAAAAGATTATTTTTTAGATATATTTACTATAAAATAAAAATAAAAAATAGGACATAATCAAGACTTTTTAGAAATATACACATAATAGGCCAAATGGGCTAAAAAGCAAAAATTAATAAATGTTAATAGTTATAGTAATATTGGGATAAGGGATATGGGAAACAAAACAAAGCCCATACATAGTGTTACAAGTATGGGTGTAACTAACTCCGATTTGTTAGATGTAGCTAGACCAATTACATTAGGTAATGACTCTAAAAAAATAGAAACTACAACATATCAAAGCGGCAGAGTAGATATTAAAAATATGCTAACAAAATCTGCAGCTGCAACTGCATTAGCTATAGGTTTATTTTCAAGTAATGGATTTGTTGAGAGTGCTACAACAACACAACCTATGGTTCAAAATCAATTTATGATAGGAAAACAAATACCGAAAAGTATTTTAGATAACCCAAATACGCACATAAACGTTGAAGTAAGCGCAGGAACAGGCGCACCGATACAAAGCGGTTTTGTAATACAGCCGTATATAATCCCAACCTTAGAGCCTGAAGAGATAAAATACAAAGGCAATGAAGTTTATGTAGATGGTATAGAATTTTTGCAGTGTAATATTAGTCCAAATACAAAGTTTACGAGCAATGGCTCTTTATATAAACCTTATGTTAAAAAACCATTAGAGGTAACTATTTCTACACCAATTACACAGATGTTTATTACACAATTCTTGCCTCAAGAGGTATCTAATATAGTAAAAGCTAACTGGAACCTTGGACCAATAAAAGAAGCAGGAGGTAATCCAAATGCACTTGCCTCATATGATGGAAAAGGACATTATGTATTTAAAGTTGCAACCCCTACATTAGGATTGCAATCGCTTGGATCATCAGGAGAAAACGTTTTTTATCTTGAAACTCCAAATAGTATTACTTATAAGCAATTTTTAACTGATCTGAATACATTATATAAATTCAATAAAACTTCTGCAGTTTTTTATGGTGACAATAACAAAGAGTTCATTAAAGAGTTCTTGAAAAGAGATGATGAAGCTCACCACATTTTACAGCTTCGAACAAATATTGGAAGAGTTGTTCAAGGCATTACTATGACCTATAATGTTTTAGGAGAACCAATAGTAGTAAATTTGCCTAATGAATTCATACATAAATTAAGTACACCTGAACAAGTGCTTAAGAGCTATATTCCAGAAGGAGTTTCATTTAATGATATGTTCTGTATATATAGAGGAGAAGAATTTAAATATCAAAAAGTAAATTATGTTCCAGGTTTTGGAGATGGAACAAAAGAATTTCCATTTCAAATAAATAAAAATAGGCCTATTTGGAGCGGAAGAGGATATTATGCATTTACAGATATTAATTCATTCCCTATGCCAAGAAGTTTTGAAAGCACGTCAATAATACATGCAATGAGTACTAAAGAAATATCAAACAAAGATGAATTAAAATTATTATATAAAAAGATATATGAAAATGGTTCTGTATACCAAAATCCTAATTCAAAGGAGAACGCCATATTCTATGGAGTCACAATAGGTAAATATAAATTTATCTATGGAGGAAGAACAAATGTTTTAGGAATAAATAACCTTACCACAAGAAACTATCAAGATGGAAGCATACTGCACCCATATATCAATAACAAATTTACAAAAAAAGGCCATTATAAGATAAACGGAGTTATTACTCCAGTTGTAAACTCTAATATGGAATATAATAAATTAATGCAGATAATATCTACAAACCAATTCCTAAAAACATTTTCTACAGAACTGCTTTCTCCAAATTATGGAATAGGAATTAATAATAGTAGCAAACCATCAAATATGGCACAACTTAAAGAAAAGCAATTGCAGGACTTAGCAAGCAGAGTTCAGGGCCGTTTAGTATATGATAAGTATGGAAGGCCTATTGCAATAGTATCTAAAGATGCTCAAATCTCAATTTTTGAACCTCCAATTCCAAAAGTAACCACAAAAGAAAAAGCTCAAGCTTTGAATTATGAGTTCTATGAGAAATATGATAAAATTATTAATGGAGTTAAGTTTGATCTTATAAATAATGATAAAAACGCTAATGAAAGAACAGGAACGATTAAAAATCCATTCTTAGCTAACGAAGGTCCTAGAGGCATAGCGTATTACCAGATAGGAGGTACCAATTTAATGACACCAATACCTGTAGATGGATTTAAGTTAGGACCTTGGTTTGCAGCACTTAATAGAAAATTAGGAAGTAATTTTGTTGTTTCACAACTACCATATGGAGATGGTGCTACAGTATATAAAGAAAAAGTAGGCAATTATGAGGTTTATCGTTACAACAAGGAGTATACAGATAACTTCGGCACCATTACACAGCCATACACATTAAATAAGCATGGATCTCCTAATTTTACTGAAGGAACACCTTCCTTCTTTAGAGTAAAAGGATCTGATGGATTATATTATGTAAATGCAATGCCCATATCAACTGTAAATGAACTTGAAAAGTTTTATAGTGCATTGACTAATAAAAAGTTAGGCCCTAAGTTCCACACTAGAGGAAAAACATTTACAGTAGAGACAAAAGGCAATGGAATAGAGATCAGTGAGCTCTTAAGAAGATAATATAATAATTTAGTCATTAATTTTGAACCTAATTTTACTGAATAATAAATATGACTAAGAATTTAGTTTGGTGCTGTAAAATTTAATCTTATTGATAAGTTTCCAGTATAATTATAAGTTGGAATACTTAAAGAAATATGTAATAATTTCTGGTTCCCAGGAGAAAAGATTATAGGCAATGAAGGCGTAATATTTGCCACCTCAAATCCTGACGTAATTGAGGCCATACTACTAAGTTTTAATGCTATTGGCGTTTCAAAAACTGCCGGATATGTATATATCAAACCTTGAGCTTCCTCTAGATTTACAGGAGAGGTTATATTTATAATAGGATTTTTTTCTGTAGGTATTATAGTTGTATTGAAATTTCCATTAACTAGATATGTTGATGAATTGGAAAAAGAGGTGCATTGCAAATTATGGCACAAATAATATGCAATTGAAAATTTAGAGGTTAAAGGTGTCCCAGGTAAAAATTTTGAATCGTTGACCAGTATTGTACATTGTGTAATAGAATTATTAAAAAGTATGTTTGTCTTTTTATTTGTTGTTTGATTAACACAACTTCCAGTACTCATTGGATATTGATTTAAGGATAACAAAGTAAATGAGTTGTTATTTAAATAGATGGTTGAGTTAAGATTATTCTTAAGAAAAACACTCATTTTAAGGGTTTTTGTAGAGGCATTAAGAGATGTATATGCATTATAACACATTATGCCGTTAGTATTAAGGTTGCATGACGATGAAGAATAAATAGACCAGTTAATGTCTTGGAATGAAACTAGATAAGATAAGTTTTTTATATATACAACTCCTTTTGGAAGTAAATTAGGAATAGTACTGGTGGTAGAAATAGAGGTAGTATTATTTACGGTCTTAGTTATGTTTTTATATGAAACTGTAGTGTAAATCAAAAATATAAAAAGTGCCACTATTATTACAACGCCTGCGGCGATTAAAGTATATTTATTCATATTATCACAGTATTAACAATTTTATGGTGGTGGCATTCCAAACATGTACGCTTCAACAGGACTTAAATCCGTTGTAGGTGTAATTTGAGTGCCGCATGTACCGCTTTGATATCCAGCCTCATAGCCGTTAGGACCTAAAATCATCTGGTAACCTTGAGTAGTTATATACGCAGATATTTGATTTGCTACTACGCTAATGGTTCCGGTATTAGAACATTCAGAAGTTGGAGAGTAGTAACCGTTTGAAATTAATGGTGCTCCAAAAGTTCCACC